>NZ_JAEPRP010000127.1:0-7717 GCF_016652895.1 Ensifer sp. SSB1 | reverse complement strand
GAGGATAAGCCCGACGATCGGATGCAGCCACCGCGTCATCTGGCCGCCGCCGAAGAGGCCTGTCAGGAAAAACAGCGAGGGATGGAAGAAGGAAAGGCCCGAAGTCAGCAGCACGATCATACAGGCGGCGGTGACCCAATGGTTGAGACGCGTATAGCCGCGATAGCGATTGACGGTGACCGGGTGCTTCGTCTCGATCCTGTCGCCGGGGGCCGAATAGATGCGTTTGTCAGCCATCACGCCTCCCTGCCGCCTTGAGGGCGGTTGCGGTCCTCGACGAGTTCCTCCGCCTCGCCTTCTTCTTGGGCGGTCACCTCGTTCGGACGGGCGAAGATGCCGTGCAGCACGGCGCCGGCGGCCGCAAGACCGGCAACGGCGAGTCCAACGGTCTTCGCCGGCCCCTTCCAGCCGCGCACCACCGGCGAAATCTGCGGATCCTCCGGCAGCCCGGCATAGAGCGAAGGCTGATCGGCATGGTGCAGCACGTACATAACATGCGTCCCGCCGACGCCTTGCGGGTCGTAGAGGCCGGCGTGGTCGTAGCCGCGCGACTTCAGGTCCTCGACACGTTCGTTGGCAAGCGTGACCATGTCTTCCTTCGTCCCGAAGGTGATCGCCTTGGTCGGGCAGGCCTTGGCGCAGGCCGGTCCTTGTCCAACCGCGACGCGGTCCGAGCAAAGCGTGCATTTCTTCGACACATGCGCGGTCTTGGAGATGCGCGGAATGTTGAAGGGGCAGCCGGCGATGCAATAGCCGCAGCCGATGCAGTTATCCGAGATGAAGTCGACGATGCCGTTGGAATATTGCACGATAGCGCCCGGCGCCGGGCAGGCCTTGAGACAACCGGGATCGGCGCAGTGCATGCAGCCGTCCTTGCGGATCAACCATTCGAACTCGTTGGTAACGGGGTTCTCGTATTCGCTGAACCGCATCAGCGTGAACATATCAGCCGTCAGGTCGTGCGGGTTCTCGTAGACCCCGACATTTTCCTCCAGGTCCGGATGGGTGTCGTTCCATTCGATACAGGCGGACTGGCAGGCCTTACAGCCGATGCATTTCGACACGTCGATCAGCTTGGCAACCGGGGTCAGCTGTCGTTCGGGTGTCGGCACGTTGCTGGTTGCCGACACCTTGATGACGTCGCTCGGCAAAAGGTTCGAAGCCAGCGGCTGTAGCGGCGGGTTGGCGGCGGCCGTTACCGGTTCCGGTGCGCGTTCGCTCATGCCGAAGCTCCTTCTTCCGCCGCCGGTTCGATGTTGACCAGAAAGGCCTTGAACTCCGGCGTGTCGATATTGGCGTCGCCGACGAAAGGCGTGAGGCTATTGGGACCGAAGCCCTTGCGGGCCGCTCCCATGAAGCCCCAGTGCAGCGGAATGCCGACCACATGAACCGGCTTGCCGTTGCAGATCAGCGGGCGAATACGTTTCGTTACCACGGCCTTCGCCCAGACCTCGCCGCGCGCGCTCCACACGCGTACTCGCCCTCCCTTGACGATGCCTCGCTCGGCCGCCAGTTCCTCGCTGATTTCCACGAAAAACTCCGGCTGCAGCACGGCATTCACGCGACTGTGCTTGGTCCAGAAGTGGAAATGCTCCGTGAGCCGGTAGGACGTGGCAACGAAGGGGAAGTCGGTGCTCGTGCCCAGCTGCTGCAGGTCGCCGGGGAAGATGCGCGCGACGGGATTGCCGCGAAGCTTGGCGTTAAACGGATTTTCGACCGGGCTTTCGAACGGCTCCATGTGTGTGGGGAAGGGTCCGTCCCGCATCAGCTTGCGGGCAAAGAGACGGGCGGTTCCCTCAGGCGTCATGATGAACGGCATCACCGCCTCGGGCTTTGCCGTCACCGCGATGTCGGGCACGTCGAAGCCCGCCCAACGCTCGCCGTTCCATTCGATGAGTTTGCGCGCCGGATCCCAGGGCTTGCCCTCAAGGTCGCAGGACGCGCGATTGTAGAGGATGCGGCGATTGGCCGGCCAGGCGAAGGTCCATTTGAGGAAGGTGCCGACATCGCCCGGATCGCTATTGTCGCGCCGGGCCATCATGTTGCCTTCCTCCGTCCAGGAGCCGGTATAAATCCAGCAGCCCGACATGGTGGAGCCGTCGTCACGCATCACGCCGAAGTTGGGCAAGAGCTTGCCGGCCTCGACCAGCACCTTCGTCGGATCGGTCGGATCATAGAGCGTTTGCAGCGCCCGTCCGTTCATCTCCTGGGCAAGCTCGGCCGGTTCCGGCTCGTAAGGGTCCTTGTAATCCCAGGCAAGGTTCAGGATCGGCTCCGGACAGACCCCGCCTTCCTTGCGGTAGAGTTCACGCACGCGCAGGAAGATGTTGGCCATGATCCAAGTGTCGTGCTTGGCATCGCCCGGTGGTGTCGCCCCTGGCCAGTGCCATTGCAGCCAGCGGCCCGAATTGACAGTGGCGCCCTCGTCCTCGGCAAAGCAGGTCGCCGGGAGTTGCAAGACCTCCGTCATGATCTTGGCGGAATCCACCTGGTTGTAGATACCGTGGTTTTCCCAGAAATGCGCCGTCTCGGTCTGCAGCGGGTCGATTGTCACGAGCAGTTTCAGCTTCGACAGACCCTCGGTCAGCTTCGCCCGATTGGGGAAGGACAGAAGCGGGTTGAAGCCCTGGCAGAAGTAGAGGTTCACTTCGCCGCGGCTCATCATGTCGAACATTCTGAGGATGTCGTAGTAGGGTACATCGAGCTTCGGCAACCAGTCGAAGCCCCAGTCGTTTTCGCGTGTCGCGGCGCTGCCCCACATGGCCTTCAGGAAGCTGACCATGAATTTGGGTGTGTTCTGCCAGTAGCTCGTCTGGCCAGGAACAAGCGGCTTGTTGCCGCGCGTCGACATGTAGGTGGTGTAGTCCGTCTCCTTTTCCGTCGCAAGGTTCATGTAACCCGGCAGGGAGTTGGAAAGCAGGCCGATGTCGGTCAGCCCCTGGATGTTGGAATGGCCGCGAAGCGCGTTGACCCCGCCACCGGGCAAGCCGACATTGCCGAGGATCAGCTGAAGCATCGCCATGCCGCGAATGTTCTGGGCGCCTTTCGAATGCTGCGTCCAGCCGAGCGCGTAGAGCGAGGTCATCACCTTGTCGCGGGCCGACGTCGCGCCGATCATTTCGCAGATCTTCAGGTAGCGATCTCTCGGCGTGCCGCAGATGTTTTCGACAAACTCCGGCGTGTAGGCTGCGACATGCTGCTTCAGGAGGTTCCAGACGCAGCGCGGGTCTGACAGGGTCGGATCGGTTTTCACCGTCCCGTCTTCGTTCAGCTGGTATTCCCAGGCGGTGCGGTCGTAGTCGCGTTTCTCCTCGTCGTAGCCGTTGAAGAGGCCGTCGACCCAGCCGAAGCCTTCGTTCACCAGGTAGGTGGCGTTGGTGTAGTTCTTCACATAGTCCCACTGCACCTTGTCGTTTTCGATGCAGTAGCGGATCGCGCCCATCAGGAAGGCGATGTCGGAGCCGGGTCGGATCGGGGCGTAGACGTCAGCGACCGAGGCGGTGCGGTTGAAGCGCGGATCGACGACGATCAGCCGGGCGCCGCGATGGTGCTTGGCTTCCGTCACCCATTTGAAGCCGCAGGGATGGGCTTCCGCCGCGTTGCCACCCATGACGATGACGAGGTCGGTGTTCTTGATGTCGGTCCAGGCGTTCGTCATTGCGCCGCGGCCAAATGTTGGAGCCAAACTGGCTACCGTGGGGCCGTGTCAGACGCGTGCCTGGTTGTCGAAGCCGACGACGCCTAAGGACCGGACGGTCTTGTAGGTCAGCCATCCCGTCTCGTTGGTGCCGCCCGACGCGGCAAGGAAGCCCATCGTCGTCCAGCGGTTGACGGTGACGCCGGCCGCATTCTTCTCGATGAAGTTCTTGTCGCGGTCGTCCTTGATCGCCCGGGCAATCTTGTCGAAGGCATCTTCCCAGGAGATATCCTGCCAGGTGTCGGCGCCCGGGGCGCGGTGACGTGGCTTCGTGGCGCGGGTCTCGGACTTCACGAAGTCCTTGAGCGCCGCGCCCTTGGGACAGAGCGTCCCGCGGTTGGTCGGATGATCGGCATCACCCTCGATATGGATGAGTTCCGCCTTCTCGCCGGCGGAAAGGTCACCCTTCGAATACATCAGGATGCCGCAGGCGACCGAACAGTAGGTGCAGACGTTGCGGGTCTCGGTGGTGCTTGCGAGTTTGAAGGCACGCACATGGGCGGCTGTTGCGGCCTCGGCCGCTCCGAAGCCCATGGCCCCGATCGTGGTGGCCGCTGCTCCTGCGCCAGCGAGCTTCAGGAAACTGCGGCGGGAAAGATCGATGTTCATTGGAGGTCCTCTTCCATGCGTATCGGTCTTGAAACGAATGGTCGAACCTTGGAGCCGGCGTGTCAAGGCCGATTTGATCGGCTTTTGTCACGAAAAGTCATGGCCTTGCCGGAAATGATGGGTCATGATCGCGTCCGTGGCCGGCAAGGCCGCCATCGATACCATTGCGTCGAGGGAGTTCTAATCGTGAGCAGCCTGCCCGCCTCCTCCGAGCCTCGCCTGACCTCACTTGCCCATGGCGGCGGCTGCGGCTGCAAGATCGCGCCTGGCGTGCTTCAGGAAATCTTGCGGGGGCGCGTCCAACTGCCTGTGCCGCCGGAGCTGCTGGTCGGCATCGAAACGTCTGACGATGCGGCGGTCTATCGCCTCAACGATCACCAGGCGGTCGTCGCCACCACAGACTTCTTCATGCCTGTTGTCGACGATCCCCGCGATTTCGGCCGGATCGCCGCGACCAATGCCATCAGCGACGTCTACGCCATGGGCGGCACGCCGATCTTTGCGCTGGCGCTCGTCGGCATGCCGGTCAACGTGCTGTCGACCGAAACCATCGGCGCCATCCTTGATGGCGGGGCGGCGGCCTGCCGGGCAGCCGGCATTCCGATCGCCGGCGGTCACACGATCGATTCCGTCGAGCCGATCTACGGTCTCGTCGCCATCGGCCTCGTCGATCCGGCGCACCTGAAGCGCAACAGCGGCGCCCTTCCGGGCGACGTGCTCATCCTCGGCAAACCGCTCGGTATCGGCATCTTTTCCGCGGCATTGAAAAAGGGCGCGCTCGAGGAGGTCGGCTATGCCCGCATGATCGAAAGCACCACCCGCCTCAACACGGCCGGGCCTGATCTCGCGCGGCTTTCCGGCGTGCATGCCATGACCGACGTGACAGGCTTTGGCCTTGCCGGCCACGCGCTCGAAATGGCGCGCGGGTCGAGCTGCCGGGTCCGGATCGACTGGTCCGCCGTTCCCCTTCTGGAAGGCGCTTTCGATCTGGCCGCCGCCGGTTTTGTCACCGGTGCCTCCGGGAGGAACTGGGCAAGCTATGGGCAGGACGTGGCCTTTGCACGCGAGATGGATGCAATAGACAAGGCGCTGCTTTGCGATCCGCAGACGAGTGGCGGCTTGCTCGTCGCCTGTTCCCGATCGTCCGCGCCAGACATACTCGCGATATTCCGCAAGCACGCCTCCGACGCCGCCGTAATTGGGGAAGTGGTGGATGGTGATGCCGGATTGTCGGTGTTCTAGAACTGGATGTTCGCTTTCGGTGACCCGGTTCTATGGATGAGGCTTAACAAGAGGCTCGCCCTCACAATTTCACACAGGCTTCCACATTTTCGACTTGCAGATGCAGCACGCACTCTGCCCTCGCCCGGACCTTGGCAACCATTTGGTCCCGTGTCGGCAAGACGTCGAATCCTTCGCAACCTGGACACCAAAGCCCGAGCACGCCGACCAATGCGCCGCGGGCGACATGCTCTCCAACCGCAAAATCCATATTCATGACAGACAGGCGCTTCAGTCTTCAGAACGGCCCGCGATTCACGGATTAATTTGCAACGCTTTCAGTATCCACCAAGAGCCGATGAAAACTGCAGTGATCATCAGCGCCAAGGGGCTCGCCGCCGCAAAACGGTAGGTTGTGAAATTGGGGCAAAAATGCGACGCAACCCATAGCATCCCGACACGAAACAATTTATGGCTTCAAGCCGCAGTTACAAGTTGATGCTGCGCGTTTTGCGCGATGAATGCAATTTCAACGGGATATTTTCAGCTTCCGATTTGTGTGATCTGAGCTGTCGTCTTCGATGATGTGGTTGGGGGACTACATAAGTGCGGGCATGGGGTGTTGGAACGTGGAATGGCCTTGGCTTTAAGTTGAGGCTCGGCCAAGAGGCTTGCAAGGCGTGGTTTGAGACCTACGAAACGTTGTCGGGCGTTTTGCTGTCAGCCTTTTGCGGGGTCGTTCGCGCAAGCGCGCTCGCGCTATCCCTCTGGCTTGCAAGCGCTCTGGCGGCGGAGGCTGCATGCACATGGAACCTCACCTTTACCGCGGTTGGCCAGACCCAAACGATCTATACCAACACGTGCGAGACGACGTGGATGGGGAGCTTCAGCAGTTTCTATAACACGCAGATGGACATCACGAACGTCTTCGGCCTTGGCGCAAAAGACGATACTGGAGCGGAACTTGCAGAAACCGCAAACGGCAGCAATGGTGGGCTCTATGAATTTCGGTTCAACATCACCAACGCCCAACTGCAAATAAAGTTGCTGAGCGCGCCCCCACCGGGCCCGGATGTATATTCCGGGTACATGTACAACGGTCCCGACGGCAACCCAACTCCGATCGCGAACACCCCCGCGTCTCTCACCATCAACTATTTGCCCCAGCCCGCCGTTACCGCGGTCTCGCCCACGTCGGGCCCGACGGCCGGCGGAACGACGGTGGTCATCACCGGCAACAACCTGCTCAACGCCACGTCGGTCGCCTTCGGTGGTACGGTAGCCACCGGCTACACCATCAACAGCAACACCCAGATCACCGCGACCGCACCGGCAGGCACAGCGGGAACGGTGGACATCACAGTCACCAGCCCCGGCGGAACCAGCGCCACCAGCTCGTTTGATCAGTATACCTATGTCGCGGCACCCACAGTTACCTCGAGGTCGCCGACCTCAGGTCCAACGGCTGGTGGAACCACAGTGACCATCACGGGCACCGGCCTTACTGGCGCAACGGCGGTTACATTCGGCGGGACGGCGGCAACCGGTTTCACCGTGAACAGCAACACGCAGATCACCGCGACCGCACCGGCAGGCACGGGCACGGTCGATATCCGCGTCACCAATACCGGCGGGACCAGCGCCACCAGCGTATCCGACCAGTACACCTATGTCCCGGCTCCGACCGTAACCTCGACGTCGCCGATAGCAGGCCCGACGGGCGGTGGTACAACGGTGACAATCACCGGCACAGGATTCGCGGCAGCCAATCCGACGGGCGCGGTGAAATTCGGGGCAACGACGGCGACCTATACGATCAACAGCAACACCCAGATCACGGCGACGGCGCCGGCCAATTCGGCGGGCACGTACGACATCACCGTGACCACGCCCGGCGGCACAAGCGCCACGAATGCCAACGACCAGTACACCTATCTCCCCGCTCCGACCGTAACCTCGACGTCGCCGACCTCGGGCCCAACGGGCGGCGGCATGACGGTGACCATCACCGGCACCGGGTTCTCGGCGGCCAATCCGACCGGCGCGGTGAAGTTCGGGGCGGCGAACGCGACCTATACGATCAACAGCAACACGCAGATCACGGCGACGGCGCCGGCCAATTCGGCGGGCACCTATGACATCACCGTGACCACGCCCGGCGGCACAAGCGCCACGAATGCCAACGACCAG
>NZ_JAEPRP010000125.1:0-21729 GCF_016652895.1 Ensifer sp. SSB1 | reverse complement strand
ATCGCATACAATCTTAGGAGAAATCGAGATGGACAGGTCAATCTCCAATAGGGTCAGCAAGATTTCTACACGAATCTTGACGAAGAATCAGAGGCTTGACGAGATGGTAGGCGTCGAACGGAATAAGCCAACTCCGCCGCGCGGTCACAGTGGAGACGTGCCTCACGCGGTCGAAGCATCAGATTGATTGCATACGAACTGCGCGCATGCATCTGGGGACGCCCCGCAGCAAAACAAGCAGCGTGTCAGAGCGCATTACAGCCCCTCTTCTTTCGCGTAGGTAGCAAGCAGATCCGGCAGGCCGTCCTCGGCGTTGCTTTTCAGTAGTGCCCGGGCCGTGATGGCCCCGATATGATGGCCGATCAGTTCGCATGCCTTTTCTCGATCTTTGCGCGTAAGCGCGGCGATCAGGGCGCGGTGTTCGGAGACGGCGCAATCGGAAGAATGGGGACGCCCATAGAGCGACAGGATCATCGAAGAGCGCGAAACGAGTTCCGTGACGTACCGCAGGAGAATCGCGTTTTCCGTCAACCTTGCGAGCAGGACGTGAAACTCTCCAGCGAGCTGAATCGAGATTGCCGGATTGCTGACCCTTGCCTTGTCCTCGGCATCGACATGCGCCTCGAGCTCCTTGATCTTCGGCGGCGTCAGCCTGCCGATCAGGCTATCAACGACCAATGTCTCCAGCGACCGCCGCACCGCGAAGATATCGTGCCCGTCCTCAAGGCTGGGATGACTGACGCAGGCACCCTTGTTCGGGCGCAATTCGATCAAGCCCTCGCCGTTCAGCCGGGCCAGCGCCTGGCGCACGATCGTGCGGCTCACACCCAGCCGCTCGCCGATCGAATCCTCGGGAAGTTTCGTTCCGGCGGGAAATGCCTGGTCGAGGATTGCGCGCCTAAGGATGCGATAGACCAAGTCCGATTTGGAGGCCGCGGATTTTGAATTGCTATCACTGGGATTGGACGTCATGACGAACCTGAAGAATAGCGGGCGTGCTGTCGAAAGAGACTGCCAAGGGACCGAGCACAGTCAATTATCACCCCCTTCGAAGCGGCAAAGGCGCGGCCCGCCACTGCGGACCGGCCGTTCCTGCGGCTGCCCGCCGGCGTTTCGGACGGTCGGCCCCTCTTCCATCAGCCCCTCTGCCCGCCGCATCGTCATTCGATGACCGGCAGGTCACCCGCCAGTTCGCCACGATCCACGACCACACGACCGCGTCTGATGACGGTGCGTTTGTGTGGGGTCAGCGCGACAGCCTCCGCTACCGTGCGGGCAGGCACCAGCACCAGATCACCGAAGCAGCCATCTGAGAGACCATAGCCGTCGAGTCCGATGGCTTCGGCACCACCGAAGGCGCAGACGCGAGCCGCATATTCGAGGTCGACATCATTGGCCATGCCATTGCGCTGCGCCAGGGACCGTGCCCGCTCCAGCATGTCGCCATTTCCGTAGGGCTCCCAGGTGCCTTGAATGCCGTCGCTCCCGGAAGCGACAGTCATTCCGCTCTCGCGCATCAACCTGAGTGGCAATGCGGGCGCCGAAGGGCTCCCGACGGTCATGACCGCAATGCCTTCCGCAGCCAGCCGCTCGATCAAGGCAGCCTGTCGTGAAGCATCGAGCATGCCTAGACAATAGGCGTGGCTTACCATGACCCGCCCTTGAAGTGACAAGGCGTGCGCGCGTTCGATGATCAATTCGAGACAGAACGCACCGAGGTCACCGGGCTCGTGTAAATGGATGTCGATCGGCTTTGCATGACGATCGGCAAGGGCGAAGATTGCATCGATGTGGCGCACCGGATCACGCTCGATGGAAGCGGGATCGATGCCGCCGACGATATCGGCGCCGGCCCGCAGTGCCGCATCCATCAGTTCGAGCGTGCCTTCGCGCGGCAGCATGCCACTCTGCGGAAATGCCACGATCTGTACATCGACCAGATCGCGCATCGCCTCGCGCGTTTCGAGGACGCCTTCGATATTGGCAATGCCGATCTCGGTATCGACATCCACATGGCTGCGAATGCTCAAGACGCCGTAGGCAAGCGTCTGCATGATCTGACGGGCAGACTGCCGGCGGGCATTGATGCCGAGTTCGCGCTTGGCGTTGCGATCAGCCAGGATCCGGTCGTTGCGGGTCGGACCGACCCGGTTTTCGAACCAGTCCATGCCGATGAGTGTCTTGTCGAGATGTGTATGGGCTTCGACAAGCCCCGGCAGGGCGACTTGTCCGGCGGCGTCGATCTCGATGGCCGCACGCCCGCCATCTGCCGCAACAAACCGGCCTTCGCGGATGCAAAGGTCTTGGAGGGGACCGCCGAAGGGACGGGCATTGCGGATGAGTAGGTCTGCAGTCACCTTGATATCCTCGCTTTTCACGGTGTCAGCTGCAAACGCCCAGTCCTGCGCGGGACATGGCGATCTCAAACGCACACAACGCACGATCCAGGATTGCATTTTCGTCGTGGCCGACGAGGCGTCGACCACGCATCAGCACCCGTCCACCGACGATGGTCGTGTCCACGTCGGCGCCATTGGCGAAACGTGCAATGCGCTGCACCGGGTCGTGCGGCGGCCAGAGGTGGGGCTGGCGCATGTTGATAAGGAGGATGTCGGCACGCTTGCCCACCTCAAGCGAGCCGATTTCGTCTTCCATCATCAGCGCGCGGGCGCCCTCGATCGTCGCCATCTCAAGCAACTGCAAAGGCGGCAACACCGCATCGTCTCCAAAATGACGTGCGTGGTAGCGGTGCGCCTGGAACAGGTTGCGGAACATGTCGAACGGTCGATCGGGTGCCGCGGCATCGGTGCCAAGCGAAACGGTAACGCCGTCCGCCATCAGTTCCGGGGCCGGGCAGCGGCCATAGACCGACATCAGGGCACTCGGATTGTGTGCGACCTTGGCACCGGTTCGCTTCAGCACCGCCCGGTCGGCATCGGTCAGGTCTATGCAGTGGGCCAGAAGCGACCGCTCGTCAAAGAGGCCGAGTCTCGCGTCATTGGCAGCAATGGATCCGTCCCGGTGACCATCCTGCACCAGAAGGCCATTCCTTGCGCGCATGCGATCGCGTACCTTGCATGCAATCCTGTATACCGTTTCGTCGCGCAGTTCCTGCTCATCGAATACCGGCAGGGAAAAGACGACCTGCAACCGCTCGTCGCGTTCGGCCCAGGCGTCGACCAAATCGGTCGCCACGTCGATCTGCCGGTCCGGATCGACGACGAGGTCGGTGTGGGACGTCGACGTATATTGGCGATAGACATGATCCTGTCCGGGACGGTTCGGGCCGACGGCCAGAACCTCACGCACGCCCATGGCCGCAATCGAAGCCAGGTGCGCTTCCGCCGCCTCTGGCGCCTCGCTGCGCATGATATCCGGGCCGCCGCCAAACAGCAGCGCCGCAGTCGTCGTACCACACTTGATCCTCTCGGCCGCCGACAGCGCCGCCTCTGCCGCCCAGAATTCAGGGTCGGTCGCGGTTGCGTAGATTCGTCCGGTTACGGACATCCAGTCCTCGGTGTCACTGCCCAGCCCCTTGGTCAGCATATGACCGGCATGGGCATGGGTGTCGATCATTCCGGGCATTGCGACCATGCCGGCGGCGTCGATGCGCTCGGCATTCGTTTCTCCAGCAAGACTTCCTTCGCCGATCGCAGCGATGCGTCCATTCTCGATCAGGATGTGGCCGCGATCGAGAATGTGCCGTCCCGAATCCATCGTAACGATCGTGGCATTTTCAATCAGCAGTGCGTTCGTCATGGAAGGCTCCCTCTCCGGCTGCCGGTTTTGGCGCTCTTTTTTGACAAAGCGCGCCAAATCGACTTTCGCCATCTTGATATTGTTTGCATCAGATGTACACTATTTATGGGAACATTCGTATCCAATAGCAAAGACAATATGTATACGTTAAACGGGAGAAACCAGTGAAAACCTCTATAAAGACCCTTTTGGCCGGACTCGCCCTCATGGCGCCTCTGTCTGCGCCCGCATTTGCCGAGACGCTGCGCTGGGCATCATCCGGCGACGTCATTTCCTACGACCCGAACGCACAGGTCGACAGCTTCACCCAGAGCGTACACCACATGGTTTTCGATCCGCTGGTGCGCCGCAACAAGGACCTGAAGCTGGAGCCGGCACTCGCCACTTCCTGGGAAGTTGTCGAGCCCACCCGTTGGCGCTTCAAGTTGCGCCAGGGCGTGAAGTTTCATGAAGGCCAGCCCTTCAACGCCGACGACGTCGTAGCGACGATCCAGCGCCAGATCGATCCCGGTGCGCGCAACCGCGAGAACCTCTCCACCGTTGTCGGTGTCGAGAAGGTGGACGAGTATACCGTCGACCTGATCCTGCGCGCACCCTATCCGCTGCTCCTCAACGACCTTGCCGCCATCTACATCATGAGCAAGCCGTGGATGGCAGAGCATGACGCATTGAAGCCGGGCAACGCTTCGACTGGCGTCGTCACCTATGCCAGCAACCATGCCAACGGCACGGGCGCCTTCAAGCTGAAGGCCTACGAGCCGGACTCGCGCTCTGTCTTCGAAGTCAACAAGGACTGGTGGGACAAGCCGCAGCACAATCTGGACGAAGTCGAGTTCCGTCCGATCGCCTCCGACGCGACGCGCGTCGCAGCACTGCTGTCGGGTGAAGTCGACATGATTGCGCCGGTGCCGCTGCAGGACATCGACCGCATTTCGGCCACCGATGGGCTGAAGGTCGTCGAAAACCCGTCGCTGCGCACCATCTTCTTCGTCTTCAGCTACCGCCCGGAACTTCACGCGACGCCGGGCCAGCCCAATCCGCTGCGCGATGTGCGCGTACGCCAGGCTCTGTGGCACGCAATCGACACCAACACGATCCAGAAGCGCCTGATGCGCGGCAAGTCGCGCACGGCCGGCATGCTCGTCGCACCGGCGGTGACCGGTTACGACGAATCGATCGACGTGCCGCTGCCCTATGATGTCGCCAAGGCCAAGGCTCTGCTGGCCGAGGCCGGCTATCCGAACGGCTTCAAGACTGGCCTCGCCTGCCCCAACGACCGCTACATCGCCGACGAGCAGATCTGCCTTGCAGTTGCCTCCATGTGGGCGCAGATCGGTGTCCAGGCCAATGTGAGCGTCGAGAGCAAGACGACCTATTTCCCGAGGACCGACAAGGGCGAGTTCGACGTCTATCTTCTCGGTTGGGCTTCACTGCCGCCGATGGACGGGTTCAGCCCGCTGCAGGCGCTGCTGGCGACCAATGACGGCACCTTCGGCGGCAGCAACGCCGACGGCTTGTCCAACCCTGATATCGACAAGCTGGCTCATGCCGCCGCAAGCGAGCTTGACGAGACCAAGCGCGTGCAGATGCTGAAGGATGCCTTCCGCATCACCCATGACCAGGTGCTCTACCTGCCGCTGCACCAGCAGCCGGTCGCCTGGGCGATGAACAGCAAGGTCGACATGCCGCAGTTCCCGGACGAGTACGTTCGTCCGTGGTTCGCGCAGATTAAGAAGTAAGTCGGGATACTCCCGAGGCCGGTCCTGGCGCGCGCAAGCCCGCCGGGACTGGACCGCAAACCGGGTCAACCCCTCCAGGACCGGAAACGGCACGGAGGACGCGGGAGCGCACAGCCCGGTGGCCGCCCTTTGGGCAAGATCGCTCCCCCTAAGGACTATCCGATGATCAGACTTCTTTCAGTCAGGCTGCTTCAGGCCATCCTCGTGATGGTCGCGGTGACGGCCATCGCCTTCGTCATGTTCCGCTTCGTCGGCGACCCCGTCGCCTCGATGGTTCGCGAGGGCGCGACCCAGGCAGAAAAGGATGCCGTGCGCGCTGCGCTCGGCCTCGACAAGCCGGTAGTCACCCAGTTCGTCAAATTCGTAGGCCAGGTGCTGACCGGCGATCTCGGCACAAGCTATCGCTACCAGCAGCCGGTCACGACGCTGCTGCTCAGTCGCCTTCCCGCCACGCTGGAGCTGGTGATCGTTGCCACAGTGCTGGCCCTGTCGCTCGGCATCCCGCTCGGCGTGCTCTGCGCACTGAAGCCGCACGCCTTCTTCTCGCGACTGACCCAGTCAGCAACCCTCGTCGGCATCTCCATGCCCACCTTCGTCACCGGCCTGCTGCTGATCCTGGTCTTCGCCGTGAACCTCAGATGGCTGCCATCCTCCGGACGCGGCGACCTCGTCGATATCGGGTTCTGGCAGACGGGCTTCCTCTCGCTCTCGGGCCTGAAGTCCCTGATCCTGCCGTCGATCACGCTGGCGTTGTTCCAGCTCACACTGATCATGCGGCTTGTGCGGTCCGAAATGATCGACGTCCTGTCGTCGGACTACATTCGCTTCGCCTTCGCGCGCGGCCTGCCCAAGACCTATATCTACGGCCGCCTGGCGCTGCGCAACGCATTGATGCCGGTCGTTACCGTCACGGGCCTGCAGATCGGCCAGCTCATCGCCTTCGCGATCGTCACCGAGACGGTGTTCCAGTGGCCCGGCATGGGCCTGCTGTTCACCAACGCCGTCGGTTATCCCGACGTGCCGGTGCTGGCCGCCTACCTTCTGTTCGTGGGCTTCCTGTTCGTGATGATCAACATGATCGTCGACATTCTCTACACCTTCATCGATCCGCGCCTGAGGACACGATAATGGCCACGCAATCCCTGATGCGCCGGCTTCCGCCGGTTTCCGTGATGATCGCCGGTGTGGTGCTCGTCGTCATGCTGATCCTCGTGATCTTCGCCCCGATGATCGCGCCGATGGACCCGCGCGACGTCTCGTCCTATTCGCTGATGGACATGGAGATTCCCCCTGTTTTCATGGAGGGCGGTGATTCCCGCTTCCTGCTCGGCACCGACAACCAGGGACGCGATCTCGTCTCCGTCATCCTCTTCGGCTTGAGGATTTCCGTCATCATCGGTCTCGGCGCAGTGGTCTTTGCAGCCGTGCTCGGCGTCGTACTCGGGCTCATTGCCGGCTTCTTCGGCGGCGTGGTCGATGGCGTCGTGATGCGCATCGCCGATGTCTTCGTCAGCTTCCCGACCATTCTCGTCGCGTTGCTCATCAGCGGCATCGCCCGCGCGCAGCTTAGCGCCGATACGATGCTCGCCTGGGCGCCGCTGGTGCTGATCTTCTCGATCGCCATCAACGAATGGGTGCAATATGCGCGAACCGTGCGCGCCTCGACAATGGTGGAGATCGCGAGAGACTATGTGCGCGCCGCCAAGGTCATCGGCCTGCCGTCCGCCCGCATCATGGGCCGCCATATCCTGCCGAACATCATGAGTTCGGTGATGGTCATCGCCACGATCAACCTTGCCGGCGCGATCCTGACGGAGGCGACGCTCTCCTTCCTTGGTGCAGGCATGCCGCCGACCTATCCTTCGCTCGGCACGCTGATCCGCATCGGCAACCAGTTCCTGTTCTCCGGTCTCTGGTGGATCGCGGTGATGCCGGCGACGGTGCTGGTCATCCTCGTGCTCGCAGTCAACGTGATCGGCGACTATCTGCGCGACCACTTCAACCCGAAACTGATGGCGAGATGAGATGACCGAAACAACGCGCCCCGTCCTCGACATCCGCAATCTTCGTGTCGAGTATCCCCTGGCCAACGGCAGCACGCTGACGGCCGTCAAAGACATTGACCTCACGATCCGCCCCGGGGAAATCCACGCTCTCGTTGGCGAATCCGGCGCCGGCAAGACCACTGTCGGCAATGCGCTGATGGGTCTGCTGCAGGCACCAGGCAAGATCGCCGCCGGTTCGATCGTCATTGCCGGCAAGGAGATCAACCTTCGCACCGGTCGTACCGAGGGCATCGTGCCCGGGCGCGACGTCGGCGCGATCTTCCAGGATCCGATGACGAGCCTCAACCCGCTCTTCACGGTGGAAAGCCAGCTTTGCGAGGGCATGCTCACGCACCTGAAGCTTTCCGCCAGAGAGGCGAAGGCCCGCGCGCTGGAATTGATGAAGGCCGTCGGCATTCCGGAGCCTGAACGCCGGCTCGGCAGCTATCCGCACCAGCTTTCCGGCGGTCAGCGTCAGCGCGTGGTCATTGCCACGGCGCTTGCCTGCAATCCGCAACTGATCGTTGCCGACGAACCGACGACGGCGCTCGACGTCTCGGTGCAGGCCCAGATCCTCAAGCTCATCCGTGACCTTGCCGATGAGCGGGGCGTCGGCGTGCTGCTCGTCACCCACAATATGGGCGTCGTTGCGGAGATCGCCGACCGCGTCACCATCATGCAGAACGGTGCGGTCGTGGAAAGCGGCCCGACCCGTGAGGTGCTGACGGCACCCAAGGCGCCCTATGCCCGCACGCTGATCGCGGCCGTACCGCCGATCGATACGCGCCTCGATCGCCTGCCGGTGCCGAGCGAAGAAACGCAGGTGACGCTCGACGCGCGCGCTTCGGTGCGCCGCAAGAGTGCGAAGAGCGAGACCGGCAGTCGCGACGAGGTGGTGCTCTCGGTGCGCGATCTCGCCGTGGAGTATGGCGGGCGCGGCTTGCTACGCAAGGAAGCGGCCTTCAAGGCCGTCAAGGGCGTCTCGTTCGATGTCCGGCGCGGCGAGATTTT
Organism: Ensifer sp. SSB1; assembly: GCF_016652895.1. Lineage (NCBI taxonomy): Bacteria > Pseudomonadati > Pseudomonadota > Alphaproteobacteria > Hyphomicrobiales > Rhizobiaceae > Ensifer > Ensifer sp. SSB1. Next base: position 13,175 of record NZ_JAEPRP010000125.1, on the reverse strand, counting down.
CGGCCTCGTCGGCGAATCCGGCTGCGGCAAGACCACAGTTGCCAATACCATCGCCGGTCTCGTCACCCAGAGCGCTGGCTCCATCGATTTCCAGGGAACGGCGCTCGGCGCCCGACGCGAGAAATCGATCCGCCAGTCGCTTCAGATGGTGTTCCAGGATCCATACTCGGCGCTCAATCCGCGCCTGCGCATCAACGCTGCCATCGCCGAGCCGATCCTCTTCTACAAGCTGGCCTCCAATGCCGAGGAAGCCCGGCAGGACGCCAAGACGCTGCTCGAAGCAGTCGGCCTTCCCGCCGACGCCGGCGCGCGCTTCGCGCACGCCTTCTCCGGCGGCCAGCGCCAGCGCATCGCCATTGCCCGCGCACTCGGGCCCCACCCGTCGCTGCTCATCTGCGACGAGCCGACCTCGGCGCTCGACGTCTCGGTGCAGGCACAGCTCCTCAACCTTTTGAAGGATCTGCGCGACCTTGCCGGTCTTTCCATGCTGTTCATCAGCCATGACCTCGCCGTGATCCGCCAGATGTGCGACCGCGTCGCCGTGATGAAGGCGGGAGAGATCGTCGAGCTTGCGGATACCGAGACCCTCTTCACCACGCCGAAACACGAGTACACGCGCGAGCTTCTCCGCCTTGCCCCGTCCGTCGAGCGCATTCTGGGGCGGGAACTGGCTTCGGCCTAGCAGTGGCGGACATAGACCAATACGGATTTCCCGCATCTCGCCGGCCAGGGCCGGCGGGATCGGGGGCCGATCACCGACACCCCAGTCAGCATGCCGCTGGCCTGACTGGACTGATCGCCCTGGAGCTCATGCCCATCGCGAAAGATTGATGCGCCACCGCGCAAGTGCCCTCCGGGGCCTCAAAAACAAGAAGAAGACGTAAAGGAAATACCCGATCATGCCCAAATCATCAGAGCCCACGACGGGCCGCCAATGGATGCTGCTCATTCTCGTCGTGCTGGTCGCCGTCAACCTTCGGCCGTTTCTCACCGCTCCGGGGCCAGTGCTGGCCGAGATCGTCGCCGATACCGGCATGGGATATGGCAGTCTGGCGCTGCTGACACTGCTGCCGATGATGCTGATGGGCGTGGGCGCCTTCATTTCCCCCTCGGTGCAGGCCATGATCGGCACGCGGCGCGGCATTCTCATTGCCATGCTGGTGCTGGCGGCCGGCTCTCTGCTCCGGCTCGTCGCACCGGGTGGCGTGGCCCTGGTCATGACGGCTGCCCTTTGCGGCGCCGGCGTCGCCTTTATCCAGGCCGCTTTCCCCGGGATCATCAAGGCTGAGTTTCCGCGCAGCATACCTGTCGTCACCGGCCTTTACTCTGCGGTCCTGATGGGTGGCGGCGCGCTCGGCGCACGGCTGACGCCATTCCTCGTCAGCACCGGCTACGGCTGGCGCCCGGCCCTTGCCTGGCTTGCGGCCCCCGCGATCGTCGCTCTAGGTGCCGCATGGCTGATCCTATCGGATTCGCGCAGCGAGCGACCGGACAAGGCTCTGACCGGCCGGCTGCTCCGCCGTCCCCGGACCTGGACGCTGATCATCGCCTTCGGGCTCGTCAACGCCGGTTACTCCTCCGCCGTCGCCTGGCTTGCATCCTATTATCAGTCACTCGGCTGGAGCAGCGGCGACAGCGGTAACCTTGTGGCGTTGATGGCGATCTGTCAGGCGGCTGGCGCCCTTGGCCTCCCGGTCCTGGCCCGCCACAACATCGATCGCCGCGCCTTCCTGCGATTGACGCTGGCCATGCAGGCGGTCGGCTTTGCCGGCCTTGCGTTCCTGCCGGAGGCAGCGCCCGCGATCTGGGTTGGCCTCTGCGGAGCCGGCCTCGGCAGCAGCTTCTCGCTGGCGATCGTCACCGCCCTCGACCACCTGCCACGGCCGCAGGAGGCCGGCGTACTGGTGGCGTTGATGCAGGGCGGCGGCTTCCTGATCGCGTCGCTCGGCCCCTTTGCAACGGCGTTTCTGCACAACATCAGCGGCAGCTTCGCTCCCGGATGGACGCTGCATCTGGCCTGCGTTATCGGCGTGTTCTTCCTCTACATGCGCTTCAACCCGTCACGTTACGCGCAGGCCATGCAGTCGCCCGTCTGAGACATTGCCCTCGAAAGGGTGCGGCCTTGCCTCGCTTCGCGCGTGCTGGCCGCATCTTGCCGGCCCACGCGCGCGGGCACGAAGGGCGCTTCCTGGCGCCTGACTTTTCGAGAACTGACTTTTGGGGGCGCCGCTGTTGCCGTGATCCAAACGCCAAATCACTGGACAGCTCGCCGATTTGTATGCAATTCGAAGAAATAATTGCGACGACTTGGAGTGACCCGAATGGCAAAGAAAGAGAGCGAAGGAGGCGGCGGCCGCGCTCATGCCGTTCATCGCGTCCTGAAACGCGCGATCCTCGATCAGGCGCTGTCTCCGGGATCAAAACTGCCCGAAGATTCGATCGGCGAACGATTGGGTGTCAGCCGAACCCTGGTGCGCGAGGCGCTGGTCCGCCTCAGCGAGGAGGGGCTGGTGGAACTCAGGCCGAACAGGGGCGCCGTGGTTGCACGACCGACGCTCGAGGAGGGCCGCAATCTGTTCCTGACCCGAATGGCGCTGGAACGGCTGGTGGTCGAGACGCTTTCGGGAAAACTCACGCGCGAGCAGATCGACGTTCTCTCGTCTCATATCGCCGCCGAGGAGGCCGCGAAGAAAGAGCGAGCTCAATCGATCCGGCTAGCCGGAGAATTCCATACGCTGCTGGCGCAGATGACGAACAATACCAGCCTCATCCGCTACGTGAACGAACTGGTCGCCCGCAGTTCCCTGATCCTCGCGCTCTACGGCCGGCCGCATTCATCGGAATGCGCCGTGTCGGAACACCAGGACCTGCTGGACAAATTGATTGCCGGCAAGACCGACGAGGCGGCGGCCCTCATGGCGCATCACCTCGATTCGGTGACGACCCGTGCACTGCTTCCGACCGACGGCGACAGAAACATCAAGGAAGTGCTCTCCGCCTACGCCGTGGCAGAGGGCCTGGCCTAGGCAAGGTGCGGCGCTCCCGGAGGATGTCCGGGAGCCTTGTAGGCTGGTCCGGCGCGCGAACCATCTCCTAGACATCGGGGCTATCGGCCCTTGCGTCACTTCGACTGTGAACGAGGCGGCCACTGCCGCCTCGCGATGACAAGCGCTGTCGTGGCACGCAAGCGCCCAACTCGTCAGACTTCGCCAACCCCACCCGACACGAGACGCCCCTTGTGGAACGTCGCAGTTCTCTCCGGCACGCGGGCGACCGCCTCGGCCGAGCAGCTTGCTCCGACGAGCGTGAACGAGGCCTCGTCGCCGACGTTCGGCCAGGCGCGCTTGCCCTTGTCGTCGAGCGGCAGGATGCCGCCGGTGGCGATGGACATCGACCGCGAGAGGCGGAACTCGTCCGACCCGCGATAAAGCTGCGCGTAGAGATAGGCCTTCTCCAGCATGTCGCCGCTGCCGAATGGCGACCAGTGGTCGATCACGCTATCGGTTCCGGTCATGACAAAGACCCCCTTCTCGGCCAGCTGCGGCAGAGGCATCACCAAACCGATCGGCACCGTCGAGGCAATCGAGATCTTTTGTTCCGCCAGCCGCGTGGCGGTCTCTTCCAGAGCCTCAGGAGCAAGCGTGCTCAGCGCGAAGGCGTGGCTGATCGTCACTTTTCCGCGCAGAGCGGGGTTCTTCTCGACGGTGTCGATCATGTAGTTGACCGCGGCAACGCCGGCCGGGCTGGTTTCGTGCAGGTGGATGTCCACCCCTTTGCCGGCATCGAGCGCGATCTGGAACATGGCGTCGAGCGATTTTTCCATCGCACCGTCGACATTCGTCGGATCCAGGCCACCAACATATTGAACGCCCATCTGCATCGCTTCGCGCATCAGACCGTCGACCTTGGAGTGAAGCAGGCCGTGCTGCGGGAAAGCGACGATTTCGCACACGAAATCATCCCGATGGTTTTCCAACGCCTGCTGCAGGTGTTCGAGGCTCTTGAGACCGCTGACTGGGTCGATGTTGCAATGGCTGCGGGCGACGGTGCTTCCCTTGGACTGCAAAAGGGCGATCAGCCCCTCGGCGCGTTCACGCGAGGTCGGCAGCAACTGAGGCAGCAGCTTCTCTTCGAGCGCGATCATGTCCATGATGGTCTTGCCCTGACGCGGGCGCGGCGCCTGCCACGGGCCGCCATAAAACGTCTTGTCGAGATGGATGTGCATATCGCGCATCTGCGGCAGCAACAGTTGCCCATTCGCCTGAAAGCGCGGCACGCCCTCGGGCAGGTTCGCATTTTCCGGATGCAGAGCGACGATCGCGCCGTCCTTGATCTCCAGGCCGTAGAGCGCGGTCCGGGTGGCGACGACGACATCGCCGTCATATTCGAACCCTTCCTCCAGTCGCACGCCGGTCAGGACGTAGTGGCGATCCGCGAGCGTCTTGGTGTTCGTCTCGCCGACGCTCTTGCCCGCGCTGGCCGATGCCTCGCGAACCGCCCCACCGGACAACCCAGCGACAGCGCACGCCGTGGTCAGCGACCCGGTGCGGCTGAGAAAGGTCCGGCGGCTTTGCGGTAGCATCTGTTCCAACATTTTTGCCTCATCATGGATTGGTTAGAGCCGCCAATTTACCGAACGGCGGGACGGCATGGCAGCGACATTTGCCAATGCTGGCTATTCGATTTGCCAATGCGAGCGGACAACATCACGGCATTCACGAATAGCAAAGGGGTGCGCCCCGTCGCTACCGCCTGAGGTCGCAATACTCGATGAGACGTTCCGCCAGCGCCAATGCTGCAGGGCTGGCATCGTCGCGGTAAAACAGCGCCAGTTCGAAGTCATCGACGGACGGCAGACGTTCAGCCGCGCCCAGCACGCGGTGGGAAGGCAGCCGGCAGCTCGCGGGCAGCAAGCTGACACCAAGCCCGGCAGCGGAGGCGGCAGCGAGCGCTGCCAGGCTGGCGCTGCTGTAGCTGATGCGCCAGCGAATGCCGAGGGTATCGAGCGCCTGACACAATTCCTCTCGATAAAGACCGTTGAGCGGGAACACAGCCAGGGGCACTGGCACCTGTTCGATCGCCGGGCGCACAAGACTATCCAGCCACAGCAGGGGTTCCGGCCTCGCCGCGCGCGGCTGTTGCTTGCGGCGCTGCTTGACGAGGATGAGATCGAGCTCCCCGTCTCGATAGGCGTGTTGCAGATCGGCGCTGAGCCCGCTCGTCACGTCCAATCGCAAGTGCGGATGCTGGCCGTTGAACGATGCCAGAAGATCGGCCGTCGGCACCATGAAGTCTTCGGGCATCCCCAAGCGCAGCACCCCGTCACGCCAGGGCCCGGCCAGGGCATCATGCGCCTCTTCGTTCAGCGCGATGATACGACGCGCATAGCTCAGCAACTTGACGCCCTCTTCCGTCAATTGCACCAGATGCGACGAGCGCTCGAAGAGCGCTTTCCCGAGCATTTCCTCCAGCCGGCGAATTTGCTGACTGACAGTCGACTGCGAAAGATTCACCCGCTCGGCCGCGCGCGTGAAGCTGTTGCATTCGCAAATGGCCACAAAGCTGAGCAACAGCTGGGGATTGAACATGGGATAGCGGTTCATTCGTCCCCCAAATGCACTGGAACCGATTGCTGGCGAGGATGACGGCTCCGAAATGGAGCGCAATCGTGCGATCCCCGGGAAGTCCACAGTTCACGCGTCGCGCTTTGAATGCGCTGAATTTATTACATTGTATACAATCTGCATGCAAAGAGAAAAGAGCCGGCGTCGCCTCGGGGGCGATGCCCGCCCTTTGCCTTCATCAGCCCGATAACCCTAGAGCTCGCCAAATATGGACCCGACGAGCTCATGAGGGATCGTCACGTTTGAGACGGAACTTAGCGCCTGCTACCATTCTCCAACGCAATGCTTTCCATCGGTTTTCTTAATTTCCGAACCGTCGAGAACAGTCCTATAGCCGGAGCCATGTCGCGGTCTCCGGTCGCGAATTGCGCAATGCGGCAGCGGCGAAATCCGCATTGACACCCCAGACGCCGCAACGAGCAGCCACCTCTCGCAAAAAGAGATCCAGCCCCTCGGCGACTGGCTGCCTGGAAAGGTGCGATGCAATGATTGAAGACCTTGAGGGCGCCATGCGTTCCGACACTATCGCGAGCGGGCGTTCTTCGTCATCCGCGCCTCGCGCCGGCTTCCTGGCCCGGATCGCGTCGTCCCTTATCCTTTATCCAGGCTACCGAAGACTCTGGATATCCAACCTTTTCTTCTTCGGCGGTGTCTGGACACAGACGCTCGTGCTCGGCTGGCTGGTGTTCGAGACCACCCGTTCGGAGTTTTCCGTCGCCCTCTTCACCGCGGCAAGGCTGGGCCCGATGATGTTCGGTCCGCTCGCCGGCGTGATCTCGGACCGCTTCGACCGGCCGAGGCTGCTTTTGGTTGCGTCAGGCTGGGCCTTTGCCGTCCTCAGCGCGATCGCGCTGCTGGTGGCACTCGACAAGATATCCTTCTGGGGCCTGGTCTTTGGTGGCTTCTGCATTGGCCTGGCGCAATCTCCGTCTCAGCCGGCACGTTTCGCACTGGTCGCCGATCTCGTCGATCGCGAAAAGCTCAGCAACGCCAATGCCCTGAACTCGCTTGTGCTGAGCATGACGCAGATGATCGGTCCGGCGCTTGGGGGGACGATGATCGTCGCATTCGGCGCTGCCTCGGCGCTCGCCATCTCCGCCTGCTGGTATCTCGTTTCGTTCATAGCGCTCTGGCCGATGCGGAACCTGAAGAACAGCCGCCAGCAGCATCGAGGAGAAGACTTCGCGAGCCTCGTGGCGGCAGGCTTTCGCACCATCTCCGGGAACGTCCTCCTCAGGTCTGTCCTGGGTGTCACGTTCTTGGCCAATATTCTGTTGTGGCCTATCTACCAGGGCTTCATGCCTGTTATTGCCAAGGAACATCTGGGTCTGACGCCACAGGGGCTCGGCTTGCTGCTGGCATGCGCGGGCACCGGCAGCCTGGCCGGCGCCCTCGTCATCGCCAGCCTCGGGGACTTCCGATACAAGGGCGGCCTCTTTCTGGTCGGCACAGCGGTTTGGGGCGGCCTTTGGGCTGTCTTCGCCCTGTCGTCCACGATGCCTTTGTCGTTTGTTCTCATGGGGCTGATCGGATTTTCGGCATCGCCGTTCGGCGTCCTGCAGACCACGCTCATGCTCATGATGACGGAACCGCACGTACAGGGGCGTGTGATGGGCATTCAGGAGTTGACGATCGGCGTCATGCCGGTTTCGGGCCTGGTTCTCGGCGCGGCGGCGGAAGTCTTCGGCATTGCCAATGTGGCGCTGGTCAGCGGGACGCTGCTGGCCATTTCACTTGCAATCTTGGCTCTGCGCGTCCCGGAACTGTTACGCTACAGCGGCCACAACAACTAAACGCGCCAACGGAAGCTTGTCCTCGCGATGGAATATCGCGGAGCGCGCTTCCGTTGAAAGCGCGATGCGCTCAGCCGTCCTAGGCGTCAACGGGATCGGCGGCTGGCAGCTTCCACGAATGCGTCAAAGACGCGTGCGCCCGGAGGGCTTTCAGCGTCCAGCATCTCCGGGTGCCATTGAAGCCCCATGGCAAAGGACTGCGAGCCGATCTCGATCGCTTCGACCACTCCATCCTGGGCCCGGGCGGCAACGGTCACAGCGTCGGATACCTCCACGATCGCCTCGCGATGAAACGTGTTCACGGCGAATGTCCCGGCGCCGAAGATACCAGCCATTCTGGTGCCGGCGACGACGCGGACGTCATGCGAGAAATTGGCCTGGTCGTGGTTGAGCGCTGCGGGCCACGACGAATGGACATCCGAAACCATCCGGCAGCCGTTGAGGCAGCCGAGCATCTGCATGCCGTTGCAGATGCCGAGCACAGGCTTGTCGCGCGCAAGGAAGCTTTCCATCAATGCCATATCGACGGCAAGGCGATCCGATGGCGGGTACTGGGATTGGTCTCCTTCGACATACCAGCTCTTCGGAAAATTGATGCGGCCGCCGACGCTTAAGAACCCATCAAACTCCTCGACGACCTGCTCGACGATGTCAGGGATATACGGGATACCGAAGGCAAAGGCGCCGGCGCGGCGGATCGCGGAGAAGTAATTCCTCGAGGTGTCGTAACGTCCGCCACCTGAACTGGTGTTTTCATCCATGATCACGGCGATCTTCGGCATGCTTTTCATCGGGTTCATCCTAGATTTCAGAGATTCCACGCTCGAACGTCGGCCAACCTAGCCTATCCTTGCGGCAGGGCGGAACCGGGCTTCGCTGACCGCGTCCCCGGACTAGACCAAAGCCATCCGAACCCTATGGTTCCCGCCGATCTCGATCAGTTCGGATCGAACAGGGGCGGTAAAGACATCCGGCGCGGTGCTGCCATCGGAAACGAAGCGGCGGCCGGCAAGTTGCGGCACGTTGGCGTCGCTCCCCTGCATGGCCGCCGGCTTCAGCGCCGCATCCGGGTCAGGAATGGCGGCGATCAGGCGGCGCGTGTAGGGATGGGTGGGCGCCTCGAAGATCTCGCGCCAGCCGCCCTCTTCCACAACTTCGCCGAAATACATCACCAGCACCCGGTCGCTCATATGCTCCACCACGCTCAGATCGTGGCTGATCATCAGATAGGAGAGGCCGAGTTTTTCCTGAAGGTCGAGCAGGAGGTTGATGATCTGCGCACGGATCGACACGTCGAGAGCCGAAACCGGCTCGTCGAGCACGACGATCTCAGGCTCGAGGATCAGCGCGCGGGCGATGCCGATGCGCTGGCGCTGGCCGCCGGAGAATTCGTGCGGATAGCGCCCTGCCTGTTCGGGCGTCAGGCCGACATTCTTCAGCATAGCCTCGACGCGGCTCTCAATTTCCGAAGCGGCGGTGATGCCGTGCAGCCGCAGCGGTGCGGCGAGCGAGGTGCGCACGGACTGGCGCGGGTTGAGCGAGGCATAGGGGTCCTGAAACACCATCTGCACCGCTTTCGCCCTGTCCATCCGGTGCGGCGCGCCGGCTCCCGCGAGCGGCTGACCGCGATAGCGGATCATGCCCTCGGTCGGCTCCTGCAGTCCGAGGATGGAAAGCGCCGTCGTCGATTTGCCGCAGCCGGACTCGCCGACGATCGACAGGCATTCGCCCTTGGCGAGTTCGAAGCTGATGCCGTTGACGGCGTGGAGCGTGCGCCGTCCTTTGCCGAGCAAGCCACCGCCGGAAATCGGGAAACGAACGTGGAGATCATCCACCTGCAGCAGCGGAGCGGTCATGTCTGGCTCCCTTCCAGTTCACGTGGCGCGATGAAGCGGCTCTCGGTCAGCTTCGAGCGATCGGCGATGATGCTGTCAATATCGACGAGCCGCTGCCGCCCATGTTCGCTGCGGCTACCAAGGCGCGGCAGTGCGCCGAGCAAGCCGCGGGTATATTCATGCCGCGGGCTTTCAAAGAGCGCCCGCGTCTCGTTTTCCTCAACAAGGCAACCCGAATACATCACGCCGACGCGCTGGCAGATGCTGGCGATGACGCCGAGGTCGTGACTGATGAAGAGAACCGCCGTCCCGCGCGCCGCGCAGAGTTCCTTGATGAGGCGCAACACCTCGGCCTGTACGGTCACATCGAGTGCCGTCGTCGGCTCGTCGGCGATCAAAAGGTCCGGACTGCAGGCAAGCGCCATCGCGATCATCACGCGCTGGCGCAGTCCGCCGGACATCTGATGCGGGTAGTTCTTGGCACGGCGATCCGGGTTGGGCACGCGGACATTCCCTAGCGCCTCGACAGCGAGCTTTTCAGCTTCCGCCCAGCTTTTTCCCTGATGCAGCACGAACATTTCCGCGATCTGGCGTCCGACCGTCGAAAGCGGGTTCAACGCGGTCATAGGTTCCTGGAAGATCATGGCGATGCGATTGCCGCGCAGGCGCCGCATTTCACGCTTCGGCAGCGCCAGCAGGTTCTGCCCCTTGAACAATATCTCGCCACCGGTAACGGCGAGCGGTCTTTTCAAGAGCCCCATGACAGCGAGCGATGTGACCGATTTTCCGGAACCGGACTCGCCAACGAGACCATAGGCTTCGCCGGGCATGATCTGGAAGGAGACGCCCTTGAGCAGCGGATGGTGACTGGAGCGGCCAAGCGAAACGCCGAGGCGCAGGTCCCTGATGTCGAGAAGCGGCTGAGTCATGGCTTGCGCGTCCTCATATGCGGATCGAGGCTGTCGCGCAGTCCATCGCCGAGAAGGTTGAAGCCGAGCACCGAGAGGAAGATGGCAAGGCCGGGGAAAAGCGCTGCCCAGGGCGCGAGCTGGATGAGCTGGCGGGCGTCAGTCAGCATCGAGCCCCAGCTCGGGAACGGCGGCTGGATACCGAGCCCGAGGAAGGAGAGTGCCGCTTCCGACAGCACTGCCGACCCCATGCCGAGCGTCGCCATGACGAGGATCGGCCCCATCATGTTGGGCAGGATCTGCGTGAACATGATGCGCAGGTCGCCATAGCCGAGAGTCTGGGCCGCCTGCACATAGCCCTGCGATTTCAGCGAAAGCGTCGAGGACCGGGCAATGCGGCAGGTCCAGCTCCAGTTGGTGAGGCCAAGCGCGATCAGCAGCGACGGCAAGCCTGGGCCGAGCACCGCCATCACGGCGAGCGCGAAGATCAACGAGGGGATGGCGAGCATGACGTTGGTCAGACCGTTCACCAGATCGTCCCACCAGCCGCCCCAGTAACCAGCGGTCATGCCGAGCGTGACGCCGATGATCGAGTTGATCACCTGCGATACGATACCGACGGTCAGCGAGATCTGCGCGCCGTAGAGAATGCGGGTATAGACGTCCCGTCCCTGCCCGTCCGTGCCGAACCAGAAGGTGGCGTCCGGCGGCAGTTCGGAGTTCATCAGGTCCGCATCGAGCACCGGGTCGAAGGGCGCGATCCAATGGGCAAGGACACCGGCGAAGATGACGAGCGCAGTCAGCGTCGCGCCGAGCCAGAAGTTGAAGCCGAGGCGCACGGGCGTCACTCCTGCTTGATGCGCGGATCGATCGCGGCATAGACCAGATCGACGGCGGTGTTGATGATCAGGAACCACAGCACGATGACGAGGATCGTGCCCTGCACCACGGGAATGTCGCGGATCGCCACGCTATCGACCAGCAGCGAACCGATCCCGGGCCAGGCGAAGAGCTTTTCGATGACGACCGCCTGGCCGATCAGCGAACCGAACTGCAGACCGATAGTGGTGACGATCAGCACCAGCGCATTGCGCGCCACATGCCAGCGCACGACCTTCGCCTCGCTCATGCCCTTGGAGTGGGCGGTGCGGATGAAATCGGCGTTCAACACGTCGAGCACGCCCGCCCGCGTGGTGCGCGCGAGCAGCGCCAGCGGCGTGACGCCGAGGGTCACGGCCGGCAGGATAAGGTTCCGCAATGAGCCGTCACCATAGCCGAAACTGGGCAACCAGTTCAGTTGCAGCGCAAAGAGATACATCATCAACAGGCCGAGCCAGAATTGCGGCATGGAAAGGCCCGAAACCGCACCGATCATCGTCACGGTGTCGAGGATCGAACCGGGCCGGAGTGCGGCGAGAAAGCCGAGCGGCACGCCGACGACAATGGCAAAGACCATGGCGGCGACGGCAAGCTGAAGCGAGGCACCCATGCGGTCGTTGATGAGGTCGATGACCGGCTGGCGCGTGCGGAAGCTGGTGCCGAGATCAAACCGCGCGAGATCCGTGACGTAGGTCACGAAGCGCTCCATCAGCGGTTTGTTCAGACCGAATTCCTCGTTGAGACGAGCGATCATTTGCGGATCGGCGGCACGTTTGCCGTCAGCAAAGAGGCTGGCCGCGAAGGTACCGGGAACGACGGAGAAGATAACGAAGATCAGCAGCGCCACCACGACGATCGTCGGGACGACCTGCAGAATGCGGCGCAGGGTAAAACGAAGCATGAGCGGTTCCATTTTGGCCACCCGGATGGGTGGGACAACTGATGTGTGGGGCGGCCGAAGCCGCCCCGAACCTCTCAGGGCTTATTTGCGTGCGTCCGGAGCCGTATCGTCGATCCAGATTTCGTCGTAGGGCTGGACCGCCAGTTCCGTCGCGTTCGGAACAAGGCCGTGGATCCATGGCTGGTAGGCCATGACTGCCTTGTTGTAGTTGAAGAACCAGACTGGCGCATCGTCCTGCACGATGTTGTTGGCCTGGCGGAGCAGATCGCTCTGCTTGACCGGGTCGCGTTCCTGCTGGGCCGCCTCATAGAGCTTGTCGAAATCCGGGCTCGAATAGCTTGCGTAGTTGCAGGCCGATTGCGCCGTCTTGGAATAATAGCAACGCAGCGCGTTCAGCGGATCAGGACCGGACAGGTTCGACCAGATGAAGGCCTGGAAGTTGTTCGACGTTACGGCGTCGCCAAGGGCCGAGCTTTCGACCGGCTTCGGCTTCACGGTGATGCCGACCTTCTTCAGCATCGGCAGAATGGCTTCCACGATCGGCACGCCCCAGCTTTCGTTCGGGCTCGCCGTCACTTCGAATTCGAAGCCATCGGCATAACCGGCTTCGGCCAGCAGAGCCTTCGCCTTGTCCGGATCAAAGGCGTAAGGCGCCTTGTCCTTGTCGAAGGCAGGCGAAGACAGCGGCAGCCAGCCGGAAGCGGGGTAGGCCTTGTTCTTCACGAGCCTTTCGATGATCAGCGGCGCGTTGATCGCATGGTTGATCGCCTGGCGGACCCGCTTGTCCTTGAACGGTTCGAAGGCCGGGTTGAAGCCGATGTTGCGCGTATAGACCTCGGCGACTTCGAGCAGGTGATCCTTGAGGGCTTCCTCACCCTGATAGGCCTGGTACTGGGTCGGACCGAGGATCGAGACGTCGATTTCCTTGTTGCGGAAAGCCACGTCGCGCGCGGCATCCTCGGCCATCAGCACGATGTTGATGCGGTCGAGGTAGGGCTTGCCCTCTTCGTAGTACTTGTCGAACTTCTCGACGACGACCTGCGAACCCGGCACGTGCTCCCTGAAGACGAAGGCGCCGAGGCCGACGGGGGTCTTGGCGAAGCTCGATTCATCCTCGACGTTTGACGGATAGATCACCGTCGTATTCTGCATCAGCGGGAAACCGGGATTGATCGGTCCGGTATAGGTGATCTCCAGCGTGTGGTCGTCGATCTTCTTGAGACCGGAAATCTCCT
>NZ_JAEPRP010000380.1:0-1026 GCF_016652895.1 Ensifer sp. SSB1 | reverse complement strand
GTCATCAGAGCCCGATATCAAGCCGGTTCAAACAGGCGGTTAAGGCGACGCCACCCTCCTGCAATTACGCGGTTTATCCGAGCAGCATTGGCGCGCGCAGAACCGGCTCGCCCATCCATATGTCGACCCTGCACGACCCGAGGCACTGGTGTTTACTTCCACTCGACCGTTTGTGGAGGAAGAGGCCAGTGCTTGGTGGATCGCCTGTGATGCGCTCGGCGTTGCCAATCGCGAACTTCAAGCAACAGACGCGCTTTTGCGTGATGTCGGCCTGCCACCGCTCCAGGTAAACCGCGTCCGGGGCGCCGAAACGCCGGATCGTCTCTCCGCGCTGGTTCAGGTCATTGGTTGGCGCCCTGTGCTCGCCGATGTCAGAATCTCGCGGGTCGACAGGATCGTTGATTTGTTCGGTGGCGAGAAGCTCTATGGGCATCAGATGTGGGTGCCAGTCCGCGAGCTGATCCAGAACGCTGCCGACGCGATCCGCTATCGGCGGGAGCTTGAACCTGGGAATAGCGCTTATGACGGTCGGATTGTAGCCCGTTTGCGCGATGACGGCTCGGGCCATGTCTGGATTGAAGTGGAGGATGACGGACTCGGCATGTCGGAGGCGGTACTCACAGGACCGCTCATCGACTTCGGCGAGAGCTATATCTCCTCCAGTCTAGTCAAGGCTGAGCGGCCGGGCCTCTTGTCCAAGGGGCGAAAGCGTACGGGTAAATTCGGTATCGGCTTCTTCTCAGCGTTCATGATCGCTGATGAGATTACGGTGCTTTCGCGTCCTTTCGACCAAGGTGTACTTCGATCGCGAATGCTCAAATTTTCGAAGGACGCGCCGACCCGGCCGATCCTGCTGAATGCCGGCTATGACGCCACAAGCGCGACAGTGTCAACACGGGTCACGCTAAAGCTCGAACGCACGATGTTAGAGCAAGTCCTGCGCTTCGATTCGGCTTTCAGCCGCTCGGAGACACCTCTAACGTTTACGGAGATGATCGGTGCTCTCTGCCCGATGCTTGATGTCGA
>NZ_JAEPRP010000124.1:0-21759 GCF_016652895.1 Ensifer sp. SSB1 | reverse complement strand
TTTTCCGCCTCGTCCATGTCGGAAATCAGCCGGAGGCAGCGCTCGTAGAAGGCGGCGCCATCCTGTGTCGGCGCCACCTTGCGGGTCGTGCGGTGCAGCAGCCGCGTGCCGAGTCGGGTTTCGAGCGTCTGCACCGCCGCCGAAACGGAGGAACGCGGCAGGCCCAGCGTATCGGCCGCGCGGGTAAAGCTCGCGCTTTCGACGACACGGGTGAAGATGCGGAAAAGCTCGATCCTGTCCATGCCGATCCAAAAGCCATTGTTCGTATAATCTGACAAGTCATGTCACGAACGGTAGCTTTATACCAGCAGCGCGGACGATATTCTCAACCCTGCGATGCCTGTCGTTGCCCTGGCCTTTTGCACAGGCGGCGGCAAGGCCCGCGCGATTTGAAACGCGGCATGCGGCGCCTGGACGGTCACCTTGCATCGAACAGACCGCCAGAACGCACCGGGGACCTGCGCATCTCGCGCGCCGGAGTCCCGCTCGCCCGCAAACCGGCCGCAGCAAGCGGCCGATAAAGGAGACGACCATGGCAGACCACAGCATCAAGGGTAAATCCGTTCTGATCGCCGGTGGCGCGAAGAACCTCGGCGGCCTCTTGGCGCGCGATCTCGCCGAACACGGCGCCCGCGGCGTCGCGATCCACTACAACAGCGCCGGCACAAGGGCGGCCGCGGAAGAGACGGTGGCGGCAATCAAGGCGACCGGTGCCGCGGCCCACGCCTTTTCCGGCGACCTCACCAGCGTTGCCAATGTCGAGAAGCTCTTTGCCGATGCCAAGGCGGCGCTCGGCGGCATCGACATCGCCGTCAACACCGTCGGCAAGGTGCTGAAGAAGCCCTTCGTCGAGATCAGCGAGGCGGAATATGACGAGATGAGCGCGGTCAATTCCAAGTCCGCCTTCTTCTTCCTGCGTGAAGCGGGCAGAAACGTCAGCGACAACGGCAAGGTCTGCACGCTCGTCACCTCGCTTCTCGGCGCCTTCACGCCCTTCTACGCGGCCTATGCCGGCACCAAGGCGCCGGTCGAACACTTCACCCGCGCGGCCGCCAAGGAATTCGGCACCCGCGGCATCTCCGTCACCGCCATCGGTCCCGGCCCGATGGATACGCCCTTCTTCTACCCGGCCGAAGGGGCAGACGCCGTCGCCTATCATAAGACCGCGTCCGCTCTCTCGGCCTTCTCCAGGACCGGGCTTACCGACATCGCGGACATCGTCCCCTACATCCGCTTCCTCGTCTCCGACGGCTGGTGGATGACCGGCCAGACGATCCTGGTGAACGGCGGCTACACGACGAAGTGATCTCATGCCCGCGGAGAGGCCCCTTCCGCGCGGTGAGAGAATTTCATCCGTAAGGGAGTAGCCCCTCATCCGCCTGCCGGCACCTTCTCCCCGTTTCCACGGGGAGAAGGGACAAGCGGCACCGGATTTGCCAAATCCGAAGCCGGACCACGAGAGGGTGAGGTTTGCATTCGAACGTGCGCCCAGCGTCTCTCCCCGTTAGCGGCGAGCGAGTTGGTCCCGGGGCTAAACCCGAAGAGCGCGGCAGCCGCTGCGAGGTCCTGTCGCTCAAAATACGATTGGAATTTTAGAACGTTATGTAATGTGATGCGTAAAGCCGCACGGCGCAAAACCGATCTTGTTGGATGAATTAAATGGTGCGTGTCTCATTCTTCTGCCGTCTCCTGCCGGCGATGCTCGCGCTGCTTCTGGCGATCGCCCTGCCCGCTTTCGCCGAGACGCCACCGCCGATCACCGTCATTCTCACGCCCGGCCAAAGTGCAGCCGAGATCGAGGAGACGCTTAGGGCCGCGGCGAAGGCCGGCGGGCCGGTCACGGTCGAATGGCGTGACGCGACAGGCCCGGCGGCAGCAGGCGACGCGACGAAACCCGGAAGTGCAGCCGGCGCGCCGACGGCCGAAGTCGCTTCACCGACGGCTGCCGAAAGCGGCGCGGCAGCGACCCCGCAAAGCGCTCCCTCGGCAAGCCCCGAAGATTCCTTCGACACGCTTTCTGCGCGTTTTCTCAATGGCTTGCAGATGGGCCTTACGGGCATGTCCGGCATTGCCGGGGTGATGGCTGACGTCGCGGCAGGCATCCGCGCCGAGGGCTGGTCGGTCGTCTCCGTCGCCGCCATTGCTGTGCTCGCCATTGCCGCGGGGCTTGCCGCCGCCTTTGCCAGCCGGTCCCTCATTCACCGGCTCTTCGGCGCCTCTTTCGAGGTGGTGGATCTCCTGCACCGCATGCGCGCCTCGCTGATCCGGCTCGGCCTCGACATCGCCTATCTGGTGATCTTCGCCGTCATCGCCCATAGCCTCACCCGCCTGTTCCTCGCGCCGGGCACGGCCTCGGCAGAGCTTGCCCACGCGCTCGTTACCATCGGCGTCGTCTCCGCGGCCTATGCGGTCGGTGCCCGCTTCCTCTTCGCACCCACCCGGCCCGAGATCCGGCTGCTCGACATCGCCCATCCGCGCTTTCACGCCACCATGCTGGCCGCCTATGGCGCGCTCGGCGCCGTCGTCGGCGCCAGCGTGCGCTTTGCCCACCAGCGCGGGCTGGAGCTCGCCGCCACCGACGGCTGGCTGCTGATCGGCGTGAGCATCCTGACGCTGGTGAAACTCCATTGGTTCATTGCGGGCAGCGGCGATATCCGCGCACTCTTTGCCGGCCAGAACCCCGGCCCCGTGCGCCGGGCCATCGCCTTCGGCGTGCCGGAGTTCTATGCCTTGAGCGCCATCGTGCTCTGGCTGATGAGCGTCATCGTCGCCGGCAGCCCCAACAGCGCCGCCTGGAGCTTTGCCGGCGGCACCACGCAGATCATCCTGCTCGCCTTGCCGATCCTCGCCTTCGGCATTCATTCGCTGGCCGGTGCCGCAGCCGAGCGCCGCCGCACGCCCGCCTCCTCCAGGCTGCATGCGGCGATTTCGGGCAGCATCCAGACGGCGCTTGCCGGCGCCACCTGGCTGATCGGCCTGCATATCATCATCGAGCTCTGGCGCCCGGTGATGATCCGGGACGACACTGCCGCTGCCATCGGCTGGATCGTCATCCTCGAGCGCATCAGCCTTGCGGTCGTCGTCGCCTGGGTGATCTGCAGCTTCCTCTGGCGAAGCTTCGAGGCGTTTTCGCCGTCGGCCCGCGTCGCCATGCCCGGCGACAGCGAAGAGGAGACGATCGCTCATCAGGCAAGCCGGCTGTCGACCATCCTGCCGCTCGTCCGCAACCTCATCTTCGGCGGCATCTTCGCGGTCACAAGCCTCGTCATCCTCTCGGCGCTCGGCATCAACATCGCACCGCTCATCGCAGGCTTCGGCGTGCTGGGCCTCGCCCTTTCCTTCGGCTCGCAGACGCTGGTGAAGGATGTCGTCTCCGGCATCTTCTTCATCGCCGACGATGCCTTCCGCGTCGGCGAATATGTCGATACCGGCAAGCTCAAGGGCACGGTCGAGCGCATCTCGCTGCGGTCGCTGAGGCTCCGCCACCAGAACGGCCAGATCCACACCATCCCCTACGGCCAGCTGCAGGCGGTGACCAATTTCAGCCGCGACTGGAGCACCGTGAAGTTCGAGCTGAAATTCGAACGCGACGCCGACCCCGAAAAGATCCGCAAGACCATCAAGAAGGTCGGTCTCGCCATGCTGGAGGATCCCGAGATCGGCGGCGAGTTCCTGGTGCCCTTGAAGATGCAGGGCATCCAGGACGTCACCGAGAACTCCCTCGTCGTCCGCCTCAAGTTCACCGCAAGGCCCGGAAACCCCAGCATCCTTCAGCGCGAGGCGATGAAGCGACTGCTGCCGGCACTGCGCGAAGCCGGCCTCGACCTCGCCTCCAACGCCGTGACCGTACGCTCGGGCGCTGCCGGTGCCGCGGAAGCCGAGGCGGTAGCGGCAAACTTGGCACTGGCGAAGAAGCCGGCGGCGGCAGAGGCGGCCGACGCGGAGGGGTAACGGCCAATCCGGCGCGGCGCGGTGACAGACTTCCTGCGCCCGTCGCGGGCTGGTGTCAGCGTGGCCTCGCCATCAAGCAAAGCCTGAGCCCTGTCAGCGACAACTCCTTCCACAGCTTGAGCGGCATGTATTTTCACGGTCGATGGAACCTAAGGCACCGGCCAGGTCATCCGGCTTGCTGCCGATGGAATGCGACAATGGGATCGGCTGGCTGGCCCCCGCAAAATCGCGGTTCATTTCGCTCGACAAGCCGGCCAAATAGGGCCGATCGGGACAAGCAAGGCCACGCAAGCAAAAAGAGCATCCGATGGCCAGCGCCCGCTACAGTTTTGACATCATTGTTGCATTACCTCAAGCACAACAGACGAGGCTCAGGCGCTGCGGCACCCTGCCGATGCTGTCATGTTGCCGCTGCCCCGAGGATGTTGCCTGATGCGATCCATGCGCCTCGCCCCGTCTGCACTTGCCCCGTCTGCTCTAGCCCTGTCTGCCCTTGCCCTTTCGCTTCTGCCTTTGGCCACCGTTCACGCCGAACCGCCCACCTACGCGCTGCACTATGCGCTGATGCTGGATGGTGAGGATCCCGTGGCAGGCGAGGTCGCCTGTTTCGTCGAGAAACCGTGCGAATTCACCCCGTCCGCCGAAAGCAAGATGACCTTCAAGTTCGGCAAGGGGAAGCGCGAACTTGAGGTCACCTGCCCCGAGCGTGAATGTTCTCTTGGCTATGGCGAAAGCCGAACATATTGCGGCACCTGCGAGGAAGTCGGCATCTTCGAGGGGCGCGATTATGGCGGCGTCGCAATCGAGTTGGTGCTGCGCAGGTACCCGCGGCTTGGCACGCTGCTGTTGCGCCACCAAACACCGTAGCCGGGCTTCCAGGCTGGCGCTGGCGCCGGCTGCAACCTTCACATAACCCACCTGAGAGGCATATACTTTGGTCGCCCGATCAAAGGGCAAAACATGCAGCAATTCAAAGCGCGACAGCGACGGTGGCGCGTCTGATAGGACGCGCAGTGTTGTAGGAAATAGCACCAGGCGCTCGCCACGGATCACCACGCGCCTTGTGGCCACCACCTTCAACCCTCCCGTAACCATCCCGAAATTTCGCGGGTCTTGCTACTCACGAACTACGGCAAGTGCCGTATGTCGCGCGGTCGCCAGAACATCTAGGCCCAAGCGATCCCGCGCTTGCTGCGCGTGGATCGAACTGAGGAGACTGCCCATGAAAACCATCCTTGCCACTGCGATATCACTCGCCTTCGCGACGTCCGCCTTCGCGGCCGTGCCCCAGGCCGGCTTTGCCGTGCCGACCGAAGAGAAGACCGTTCTCACGACGGAGCAAACGATCGAACTGGCCGTGGGGCCAAACCGTAACCCCGGCTACAGCACGAACAGGAACGGCAACGGCCCAAGCAACAACGGCGGACCGACCAAAGGAAAGACGTACGCCGGCTAATGCGCCGCGCTCAGGGCGGCCTGGTCGCCCTGAGTTCCCACGCGCCTCTTGGAGGTGAGGCACGGACCAGCCCTCCTCGCTCCATCGCGGCAGACCACAAGCGCATCCGGCGGCAAGGCGTGGCCGCCCGGTCCCTTCCCTTGCGCCCTGTCCCCGCGGGAACAACGCACGACCTCTCCCCTTGCTAAAAGAAGCACACAAAGGCCAAAGGCCTTTCAGCCGGGGCAGCGGTTCCGGTTCGGTCAACGCCTGACACAGCGAAGGATCATGGTCAGGCAGGAAGAGCTCGGAGCGCCCCAATGCGTATCATCCTGGTAGCACTTTTCGCATCGGTCATGAGCATACTGGCGTTCAAGTATGCCGACCACTCGCTCGGCAACCACCAGATCGTCGCAACGGCCGAGGAACTGGCCGCGCTGTAATGGCGCCGCCGCAGCCCTTCTTCGCAACCCGCTCCCGGCAAGGCGGACGTACTCGCGCCCGCAAATTCGCCCCCGCGAAATCTGACGTTTGGCTCCCGCATAGGTTTTATTCCGTCTTGCAGCGACCTCCGTCTTCTGCAATCATCGCCGCATGCAATCGTTTCGCGCCGTCATTGCTGCCAAACCTCTGACCGCTCCGGCGGCCGCATTCCCTATGTGCGTCTCTGGATAGCAGCGGGAACGGCTTGGCCGACCTTCCCGCCCTAGGGGCGGGAGATCAGGCCGACCCTCCCAACTGATATCGAGACGTTCACGATGCGACATGCGCTCACCCGCAGCCTGGTGGTTCGGCTATGACCCGGTCATCCAGCGCTTCCTTTACCTTCATCCTGCTCATCATCTGCACAGCACTTTCCCTTGCCGGCACCGATCTGATCCTGCCCGCCGTTCCGGTTCTGCCGGGCGTGTTTTCCACCAGCGAGGCGACAGCGCAGATGGTGCTTGCCGCCTATGTCGGCGGCAGTGCCTTCGGCCTCCTGCTCTTCGGCCGCCTTGCCGATCACTTCGACCGCAAGACGCTGATGGTCGCAGCCCTCTCGGCCTTTGCCGCCACCTCCTTCGCCGGGGCCTTCGCGCCGGATATCGACGTGCTCATCGGCCTTCGGTTCCTGCAAGGCGTTGCTGCCAGCGCAGCGCCCGTGTTTGCGCCGGGTGTCATCCGGCAATTGTTCAGCGAGAAGACGGCCGTGCGTGCCGTCAGCTTTCTCGGAAGCGTCGAGTCGCTCGTTCCGGCCCTGGTGCCAATTGCCGGCGTGGCGCTTCTCGCGCATTTCGGCTGGCAATCCTCGTTCGAGCTTCTCGGTACCGCCGGGGCCATCGTCTTCGTGCTGATGCTCTCGGTCGGTCTTCCCCGCGGGCAACGAACGGGCGGCGCGCAAGGCACCTATCGGCACCTGCTGACCGATCCCGTCTTCATGCGCTATGCGCTGAGCCAGGCGATGACGCTCGGCGGGCTTTTGACCTTCGTCTTCGGCATTCCCATGGTCATCGTCGAGACGATGGGCGGCACGCTCACTGACTTCATCATCGTGCAGATCGTCAGCGTCGCGGGCTTTATCGTCGCCGCCAACCTGACCGCGAAGATCGCCGAACGTTTCGGCACCGAAGAGGTCATACTGGCCGGCAGTGCGATGGCGGCCGCAAGCGCGCTTGCCCTCCTCGCCTATGGCCTCTCAGGCGGAACCAACCCGCTGCTCGTGCCCGTTCTCTTTCTGCCCATGGGCATTGGCCTCGGCCTGCGCGGCCCCATCGGCTTCTACCGCGGCATCGTCGCGTCCGGCAGCAATGATGCCCGGGGCGCAGCGCTCATCGTCTTCTTCGTCTTCATGACGACGACGCTGGGCACGATGGCGGCAGCGCCCGTCATCACCATGGGCCTGTGGGCCCTAGCCCTCGTCGTCAGCGCGGTGGCCATCCTCTGCGCATTCCCGAAGTTGACAGAGGCGCGCTCCGGATAGCAGCGAGCGCCGATGACGGCCAAACACACCTGGCCGTCATCGGCACGCATCCGGAACGCACCGCGTGCAAAATCCCTTCGGGCTTGACCGGGATGCGCCGGACACTGATGCGCCGACGATACTCGATGAAGCCTGCCGCCAGTTCGGCCTCGACCTGCGAAAATACACAAAGGGCCCCGCGGCATAGGAGCCAGAAGCGGGTTTGCGCTTTCATCCCCGGGTGGTTCTGGTAAGACCACAACACGCATAACGGAGCGCTGCACCATGAAGAACGACAATCTCTGGTACTGTCTTGTCGGCACCGGCGACACCAACACCGGCATGCTGCGGTTCATCGGCGCCGTCGTTGCCTTCATCCTGGTGTTCGGCACGTTCTTCTGGCTGCTGAGCCTCTAAACCACGCCGCTCGGCCGCGCCGTGGACGACCGACCTCTGGCGGCCCCGCCTGCCCGATCTGCTGGCCGAGCCATCGTCCCGCCACACCGCAAATTGGTCGCGCCCAATTGCGCAAGGGCTAATACGCGACGAACGATGAGAGAACGCTCCGAGCACGAAAGCGGTTTCATCACACGCGCTTCCCCCAATTGGGTGAGGAACAATTCGTGAAAGGGAACCAAACGAGACTCGTCCGTCGGCCATACCAAGTTCGCGCCGCCTCGCCCGAATTGTCGGGAGATCTTCAGGCACCTTGCCAAACGGTAAAGTTGCGATAGAAGTTCAAACGAGACAATTTATACGACAGTCACCATGAACCTCCGCTTCGTCGCCGCCGGCATATGCGTCGCGCTTCTGTGCGCAACCGCGATCGTACTGTTCGCGCCCCGGCCCGATCCGCTCATCGGCTATGCCAGGTACGAACGGGGGATTGCGGCACTGCGCAAACATCCGGGTGCCGCGCAGGAGTTCGTGACGACGTGCGCACAGGAAGCGGAGACCGAGTTCAAGGATAAGGACCTCGAGGGAACGTCCTATTCCAGCCGGGCCGAGATGGCGCTGGACCTCTGCCGGCGCTATTTCGCGGTCGCCATCGATGGCAGGCTGACACTTGCGGAAATCAACCGCCCCTCCCTTCCGCTCTCCGTGCTCGAGGAAGCCGAACGGCGGGAACCGCGCTTCCCTTGATGACGGCACGTTCGCAGGTAGCCCTGCTGGCCCACCACATCGGCCCCTCGAGCCCCGCGCCAACAAAAAGGCCGGAGCGCGCGGCTCCGGCCTTCCTTTTCTTGCGCTCTCAAAACCGTGCCAGTACATCCGTGGTCAAAGTCGAAAGCAACGCGCGACTGCGAGCGTCGTGCTCAACAGTTTGCTTGTATTAACGTTATAGGACCGGGCGCGTTTCTGGACAAGCTGTCCCTTTGGGCTACAGCACACGCCAGGGATTAGACTTGACGATGCATCTCGGCCGGAAAACAGGGCCGCTTTCCGACTTTTCACACCAAGACAATCAGCGATTACTTAATTATAGTGATCTAGACTGGCGGCCGCAGAGGCCAGCGCTCGGCGGCCCCCTCGATGGGGGCGGCCGTCCCGTTCGCGGGCGTCGTCAGGGTCGTTCGGCGCGCCTGGGGAGGCATATGTCGGGGTTCGATCACAAGCACATGAATGGCGCGGTGCTTGCCGCGATCCTGGTGCTCGCCGCCCTCTTCCGCCTGCATGACGTTCAGCAGCCGCTGGTAGATGCCTTCAGCTGGCGCGAGGCCAGCACGGCGATGATGGCCGACAATTTCTTCCTGCGCAGCTGGAACATCTTCTTTCCGGAGGTCAGCTGGACCGGACCGGACCCTTCCTATCAGGGCCGCGAGCTGCAGGTCATCTCCTATATCACCGCTCTTCTCTATGCCGTCTTCGGCTGGGACGACACCTGGGGCCGGCTCGTCGCCATCGCTTTCGGCGTATGGGGCGTCTTCGCGCTGCATCGGCTGATCGCGCGGCTCTGGGATGAGGCCCACGCCCATGCCGGCGCCTTCCTGCTGGCGATCATGCCGGGCGCTGTCATGATCGACCGCTCATTCCTGCCGGATCCGGCCATGCTGGCGCTGGTGACGACGGGTGCCTGGGCCTATGTCGCCTATCTTGAGAACGATCGCCTGCCCGTGCTCATCGCAGCCGGCCTGCTGACCACGATCGGCGTACTTGCCAAGCTCCCGGGCATCGCCGTGGTCGTGCCGATGGCCTACGCGACCTTTGTCATCCTGCACCAGCGCGACAGGCTCAGCCTCGGCCGCCTGCTCGTGATCCTCCCTGTGGCGCTCGTCGCCGGCGCGCTGATCCTCGGCTACTATCGCTGGGCGCACTATCTCGGCACCAATTACCCACCCTATCATGTGGCCGGCAGCGGCTATCTCTGGAGCGATGGCTTTGCCAGGTTCTTCGAAGAGGCGTTCTACATTCCCGCCACCTGGAAGATCGCCAGCAGCTGGCTCTTCACCCTGCCGGTAGTGATCCTCACGGGCATCGCTCTCCTGACCGCGCCGCCGGCGGCAAACGAAGGGGCGCCGGACGATGCATCCGCCTCCAGCGCGCGCTGGTTCTTCCACCTCTGGTTTCTAGGGGCCGCACTCGTCTATGTCTTCGCCGCGCGCGAGATCAAGACCAACCCCTGGAACTTCCATATCTTCAATGTGCCGATGGCGGCTCTTGCCGGGCGCGGCCTCATCCTGCTCGTCGGCATCGGCCGCGAACAGGGGTTGCACACCCGCGCGCTGCGGCTTGCGGCCATCGCCGCCGTCGTTGTCATCGGCGGCAGCATCCCCGGCCTGTCGCTGATGAAGACGCCCTATGCCGATCACGGCGAAAAGCTCGGCACCAGGCTCAGCGAACTCAGCCAGCCGGGCGATCTCGTCATCACCGCAACGCCGACGATCGGCGATCCCGTGGCGATCTATTACAGCCGCCGCCGCGGCTGGGTCTTCCCGCCCGGCGGCGGCGAAACCGAATGGTCGATGCTGCTGGAAGACGACGACGCGATCGAGGCGCTGGAAGAACTGCGCGCCAGAAACGCCAGCTGGTTCGGCATCACCAAGAACGCCCGCGACATGCAACGACGCCGCTTCCTCGAATACAACAAGGGCCTGATTGCCCATCTCGACAAAACAGCCGAGCGCGTCGTCGACGACGACACGATGCTGATCTATCGGCTGACGCCGCCGGGAAACCGCGGCAAGGCTGGTCGTACGCGCTCAGCGCGCATGCTCGCATCAGCTCCTGACGGCCAGCCGGTCCTGCCCGACGCCACCCCTTGAGCGCCTGCCGCCTGCCACCTGAATTCTGCCTGTGTCGAACTCGACTTGAGGGGCAAAGACGCACAGCCGATCCAAGTGCGACTGCGGCATTGTCCGTCCAATAGGACGGGCAACACTGTCGAGGCCAATGACGGTCCTCACCCGGACAGGTCGCCGGCGCGCCGGGCGCTCGGTGGCGCCACCCGCCGGTCACCGTCGAACAACGGCCCGCCATGGGGCTGCAGTTCCTCTTCGGCAAGCCGGATCAATTCCGCCACCTGCCCTTCGCCCGCCTGCCGGAAGGCGGCATCGAAGCGCTCGGCAAGGCCCTCGTCCAGGCGAGAAACCAGCCGCGGCAGCCATTTGCCGCGACCGGACCAGTGCCCGCGGCCACGAAGCATCAGGTCAGCAAGCGGCGTCATCAGCTCGGCGGCGATGGTGCGTCTCTCGGCCGCCGGGCGTGGATCGCGAAGGTCGTCGATAAGGTCGGTGATCTGATAGCGAAGCGCGTCGCGCTGCTCCGGTGTCAGCGGTGGCGGCCCCATCCCGAGACGCCGTCGCGCAGCGGCCTGAAGTGCTTCAGCGCGTGCCAGCTCGCGGCCGACCGCGACACCGCCCGCCAGCATATCCAGAAGCACCGGCCGGCCGCCTGCGACATCCTGATCGGCGAACCAGTTGAGCGTCTCGGCATCGTGCACGAAGGCTTCCACCGGAAACCCATGGGAATGAAAACTCTCACGCCAGGCGGCGGGCAAGGTCTCGTGCAGGACCACCAGGTCGATATCGGAGGAGGCCGTGCCCTCACCACGCAGGATCGAGCCCGCAACAATGGCAAAGCTTGCCCTCGGGAACCGCTCGGCGAGCACCGCTTCGGCCGCAGCCAGCGCCTCCGCCACGCGGTCGTCAGTCCTGCTGCACATTCGAGCCTCCAAACGCAAGGATCCTCCCGATATGGCGTTCACATCGGGAGGATCCTTGAAGGAAGCGATGGACGCGTGAACCTTACTGCAGCGTGCGGGTCGGCACCGGCGCCGGTGCCGGCTGGCCGGCGGCAGCGCCCGCGGCATTGTTCGCCGATCGGCCGGAATCGAGGCCGGTCGCAACGACCGAGACGCGGAACGTTCCGTCGAGCGTGCGGTCAAAGATCGAGCCGACGACGATGTCGGCTTCGTCATAGACCTCTTCGCGGATGCGGGTCGCGGCTTCGTCCACCTCGAACAGCGTCATGTCCATGCCGCCGGAGATGGAGATCAAGACACCCTTGGCGCCGCGCATCGATACTTCGTCGAGCAGCGGGTTGGCGATTGCCGCTTCGGCCGCCTTCAGCGCGCGGCCCTCGCCGGTCGCCTCGCCGGTGCCCATCATCGCCCGGCCCATGCCCTTCATGACCGACTTCACGTCGGCGAAGTCGAGGTTGATCAGGCCTTCCTTGACGATCAGGTCGGTGATGCAGCCGACGCCGGAATAGAGCACCCGGTCGGCGATCACGAAGGCATCGGCAAAGGTGGTCTTGGCATCGGCGATGCGGAACAGGTTCTGGTTGGGGATGACGATCACGGTATCGGCCGCCTCACGCAGGCGCTCTATGCCGAGCTCCGCGGTCTCCATGCGGCGCTTGCCCTCGAAGCTGAACGGCTTGGTGACGACGCCGACCGTCAGGATGCCCGCCTTGCGCGCCGCTGCCGCAATCACCGGCGCCGCGCCCGTGCCCGTGCCGCCACCCATGCCGGCGGTGACGAAGCACATATGCGTGCCGCCAAGGTGATCCATGATCTCGTCGATCGATTCTTCCGCCGCCGCCCGGCCGACATCCGGCAGCGAGCCGGCGCCGAGGCCCTCGGTCACGGCAGCGCCGAGCTGGATGATGCGCGACGACTTCGACATGGCAAGCGCCTGCGCGTCCGTGTTCGCCACCACGAATTCGACGCCCTGAAGCCCTTCGTTGATCATGTTGTTGATGGCGTTGCCGCCACCGCCGCCGACCCCGATGACAGTGATCTTCGGGCGCATTTCGGTGATCGTGGGCTTCTTGAAATCGTTCATGGCTTGTCTCCTAGAGCCGGCGCCTCGCGCGGCACCGGCAGCGGCGAATCGGGGCAGCTTGTATTTTAGGAATTGAAAAAAGCCATGGAGAAGGCAAGGAAAAAGGACGGAAGCGCTATCCACATAAGTATTTTAGCGGGGCCGCAAAGGCGGGAGAGCCGGCTTTAGCAGCGCTCTGGTCGGGAATGTGTTTGGCCATGCAATCAACACTTTAGGTGACTTCGCCCCCACCCTAACCCTCTCCCCGCAGGTGGGGAGAGGGGACGCCGACGTTGACCACCTCACCGAGTGGAACTGCCGTAGAACCACGCAGCGCTTGGGAATGCCTGATGCACAGCCGCGAGTCTCCTTCTCCCCGTGACGACCGGGAGAAGGTGGCCGGCAGGCCGGATGAGCGCCGATCTCGACGTCTAGAGGCAACGCGAGAGGCGCCCTTCCCTCAAAAGAGGCGCTAAGCCTCAAAACTCGGCCGCGAGCGCACCCGCTCCAGCCAGCGCTGGACGTTTTTCGCCGATGCCGGGATTTCCATGCCGAAGACGTCGCAGAGCCAGGCGGTAACGCCGGCGGTGATGTCGGCGATCGAAAATTCCTCACCGGCGAGATACGGCCGCCCGTCGGAAAGTTCGTCGTCGAGCCAGCCCCATTTCTTCGGCACCGCCACCCGCTCGGTCTCGGCAAAGGCCGGAAACTGCGTCAGCCGCTCGGCGAAGAAGGCATCCGAATGCAGCGCCACGTTGCCGACGGTGCCGAGGATGACGAGTTCGGCGCGCCGGTTCCACATCTCCACCTTGGCGCGGCTGACGGCATCGTGGCCGAAGAGCGGGTGCTCAGGGTTAGTCTCCTCGAGATAGCGGCAGATCGCGACGCTTTCGGTGATGATCGTGCCATCGTCGAGCTCGAGCACCGGGATCTGGCCGAGCGAATTGACTGCCAGGAACTCCGGCGCCTTGTGCTCGCCCTTGCCGAAATCGACATCCACCATCGGCAGCGAAATCCCCTTCTCCGCCATGAAGATGCGAACGCGATACGAATTCGGGCCCATGCCCTGATAAAGCTTCATCTTATCCTCCTGTCGATGAGGCGGCTTGCCTCGTTCCTCCTCAACCGCATAGCGCGGAATACCGGTTGCTTATAGCAACCGGTTTCATTTAACTCAACGGTTTATTTCATCTCCACCGAAATTCTTGAATTGTCCGCCAGTGTCCCATTGCCTGGGATAAATCGGAAGCGGAGGAGCCGCTTGAATATCGTCGGCCATCATGCTTGCCTCCTTTGAAACAGGAGCCCTGCCATGTTCACCCGGTCTGCCGTCCTTTGCCTCGCCCTCCTCCTTGCCGCCAGCCAGGCGGCGGCAGCCGTTGCGCCGAACTATCAGCGCGCCCGCGAACTCAACGCCGTCATCAACGCTGTCGCCGTCGCCGTTCCCAAATATCCGATCGACAAGATCATCAGCCAGGGTCGCGACCGCTATGCGGTCGTCGCCGGCAAATGCACCGTCATCGCGCGGATCGTCGGCCTGCCGTCGAAACCCGGGGTGGTTGGCCCGCGCCAATTCGAAGTCCAGCTCGACAAGCCCGATTGCGATTGAGGCCGCCGCTAGAGCCGCCACCCCTGGCGCACCACGAAGCGCGCCGTTTCCCCCGGCATGATCGCCCTGTCGCCAAAGGCCTTCAGCGCCTGGCCATCGGGCAGCGCCAGTGTCAGGGCGAAGCGTTCGCCTTCGAACACGCAGGAGATGACGCGAAACGCCATGCCCTCGCCGTCGTGGCGTACATGCTCCGGCCGAACGAGGACGTCACGAACGGCTGCGTTCCCCGTGCCCGCCTCGCCGCTACCGGCAAGTGCTGACCGCAGCGTCGGCCATTCCAGCGCCCGCGGCGTGCCATCCGGCACCGCCAGCTTGAGGACCGAGCCGCGGCCGATGAGGCCGCCAACGACGGCGCCTTCGGGTCTGGCGTAGATCTCGGCGGGTGGCGCCATCTGCATCAGCCGCCCCTCGGACATCACGGCGACATCGGTCGCAAGCGCCATCGCCTCGGCCTGGTCATGTGTCACATAGATCATCGTCGCGCCCGAGCGTTCATGGAAGATGCGGAAGGTCTCCTCCATCGATTTGCGCAGATGCTGGTCGAGATTGGCGAGCGGCTCGTCGAGCAGCACCACATCGGGCGAGGTCACCAGGCAGCGGGCGAGCGCCACGCGCTGGCGCTGGCCGCCGGAAAGCGCTGCCGGTCGGCGATCGGCGTAGTCCGTAAGCTTCACCAGCGCCAGCGCATCACCGACGCTTCCTTGCCACGCCGTGCCCGAAATGCCCCGCACCTTCAGCGGATAGCCGACATTTTCGGCCACCGTCATATGCGGCCAGAGCGCATAGGACTGGAACACCATCGCCATGTTGCGCCGTTCCGGCGGCAGCGCCCGTGCGGCATCCGAAAGCCGCCTTTCACCGAAATCGATCGAGCCATCGCTCGGCTGCTCGAAGCCGGCGATCATCCTGAGCACCGTCGTCTTGCCGCAGCCGGACGGCCCGAGCAGCGCCAGGAAGCCACCTTCCCGCACCGTCAGCGACACATCCGACACCGCCGGCCGGCCGCCGCCGAAATGCTTGGTGAGGTGGTTGAGGATCAGTTGCGCCACGGCAGTACCCCCTCGGGAAGATAGTTTGCGAGCGCCTCGAGCGCAGCCATCAGCACGACGACCATTGCGACCACGAGCACCGAAAGTGCCGCGGCAAGGTCCGACGAGCCGCTGTCGTCGAGATTGAAGATGGCAACGCCGAGCGTCTGGGTGCCGGCCGACCAGAGCAGCGCCGAAACCGTCAGCTCGTTGGCGGCAATCAGAAAGACGAGGATGATCGCAGCCCCTGCAGCCGGTGCCACCAAGGGCAGGATCACGTCACGCATGCGCTGCAGGAAACCCGCACCCGAGAGACGCGCCGCCTCCTCGAGCGACGGGTCCATCTGCAGAAAGGCGCTCATGACAGGCTTCAGGCTGACGGCGAGAAACGACGAGAAATAGGCGATGAGGATGATCCAGATCGTGCCGTAGAGCGAAACGTTGAGCAGAGGCAGAGGTGCTGCAAAGGCGAGGATGAAGGCGACCGCCAGCACGATGCCCGGCAGCGCATAGGGAATTTCGATGAGAATGCCGAGCGTATCCGCCAGCCACCCCTTGCGCCGGGTCATGAGATAGGCAGCCGGCACGGAGACCGCGAGCAGGCCGAGTGCTGCGCCGGTCGCAAGGAACATCGAATTGCCAAGCGCCTTCAGCGTCATCGCCTGGCGGAAGAGGATTTCTTCGTAAGCGCGCAGCGACACGGTCTGCCAGTTGAGCGGCACGCCATAGGCCGGCACCAGCGAGCTTGCGACAAGGGCTGACAGCGGCGCCACCAGCACGAGAAACAGGATTGCCACGAGGGCCAGTTCGACGACCACGCGGAAACGCCCGAGCGAAAAGGCGGCATTGGCGCCGGAAATCCCGATGATGCGATAGTCCCGCCCCGAAAGCGCCCGTTGCTGCAGGATCAGCCCGGCGGCGGCGATCAAGGCGATCAGGCTTGAAAGCAGCGCGATCTCGCCGAAGGTGCCGGCGCCGAAACTTGCGAGCCGCGTATAGATCAGGGTCGGCAGCACCTCGATCCCCGCGGGAATGCCGAGGATTGCCGGAATGCCGAAATTGCCGACGCCGGAAACGAAGGCGATCGCAGCACCTGCAATCAGCCCCGGCAGCGACAGCGGCGCGACGATGTCGCGAAAAACACGGAAAGGCGTGGCACCGGCAAGCCGTGCCGCCTCCACCCCGTCGCGCGGCGAGGCCGAGAGCCCGGCTTTCAGCGCCAGAAAAACCAGCGGCGCATGCTGGACGCCGAGAAGCAGCGAGATGCCTGCGAGCGAATAGAGCGGCTGCGGGCTGCCGAGCGGCGGTGCGATCCCGAGCGTCTTTAACAGCGGGCTCGCCGGCCCCGTCATCTCCACCCAGGCAAGCGCCGTCACCTGCGGCGGGATCATCATCGGCAGCATGAAGGCGAAGCTGAGCGTAAGCTTGCCGCGCACATCCGTCAGCGCCACCGAGAACGCAAAGAGCGCGCCGATGACGACGGAGACGACCATGCCGCCCGTCGCGGTCAAAAGCGTGTTGCGGATCGCCGCAAAGGTCGCCGGCTCCGTCAGCACGCCGATCGACCGGCCAGAGACGAGGCCTGCGAAGCCGGCCTTCGCCAGGCTGAAGAGCGGCAGCACGCAGAGGAAAAACAGGCACGCGAAAACGAAGGGCACCAGCCAGCGCGGCTCCGCAGCAGGGCTCGCCCCTGCCCTCACCTTGGACACGCCGATCGTCCGGCCCTGAAAGGGAAAGCGCAGCCAGCAGGGCCGGCTGCGCGCATCACTACGTTCCAGCATTCCGGCAATCAGTTCGTGCCGAAGATGCCGGAGAAGGTTTTGAGATCCGCATCGGAATTCTTCACGGCCTCGGCCGCATTGACCGGCAGAACCTTGATCGTCTCGCGCGCCGGATAGCCCTCAGGCAGCGCCACGCCGTTGCGGGCCGGGATATAGCCCATCTTCACCGCCGTCTTCTGGCCATCCTCGGACAAGAGGAAGTCGACGAACTTCTTTGCAGCCTCGACGTTCTTGGCGGTCTTCAGGATGCCGACCGGCTCGGTCACGGCCGAAACGCCCTCGGCCGGGAAGACGAATTCCACCGGGGCGCCCTTGGCCTTCTCGCGGATCGCCATGAAATCGACGAGCATGCCATAGGCCTTCTCGCCGGTCGCAACCGCCTTCAAGACGCCGCCATTGCCGCCGGCAGCCGTAGCACCGTTTGCAGCAAGCGCCTTGTAATAATCCCAGCCGAGGCCGTCGATGCCGGTCAGCGTCTGCGCATGGATGAGCGCCGCACCCGAGGTCAGCGGGCTCGGCATGGTAACAAGGCCTTTGGCCTCAGACTTCGCCAGGTCCTGCCAGCCCGCGGGCTTCATCGCGGCAGATGTGTTGTAGACGATGCCGGTCGTGATCATCTTGGTGGAGTAATAGGCGCCGTCGGCATCATAGAGCGAAGCGTCGTAGTTTGCCGCTTCCGGCGACTTGTAGTCGGCAAGATGGCCCGCTTCCTTCAGCCGCTGCATCGTCACGGTGTCGGCGATGAGCAGCACGTCGGCGACCGGATTGCCCGCCTCGATCTCGGCCATCAGCTTGGCCATGATCTTCGTCGTGCCCTCGCGCACCCATTCGACCTCGATGCCAGGATTGGCCGCCCGGAAGGCATCGACGGTCGCCTGCGCATCCTCGTTCGGCTGGCTGGTGTAGAGCACCAGGTTTTCGGCGTAAGCCGCGGTCGAAAGCAGGCCTGCTACCAGCGCGCCGGCAAGGACGGAAACGAACGATTTCATGGGAGATATCCTCGGTTGCAAGATGGCGCCGAGGGATAGAGCCGTGATTTTACAGGGGTGTGACAGGCCGGCCGCGGCGGCCTATTCAAAAAATGCGAAAAATTCGCCGGCGATGTCACACCAGCCATTCCTCGCTCGTCATGGTATCGGAACCAACGAAAGGAAACGGATCCATGACTGCCAAAGTCGACCTCTTTGCCGCCGCCCCCGCACTGATGAAGAGCTGGACCAGTGTCTCGATGGCCGTCGCCGCGAGCCTGGACGCGACCATCATCGAACTCGTGAAGATCCGCGCCTCGCAGATCAACGGCTGCGCCAACTGCATCAACATGCACACGCAGGAAGCCCGCGCCAAGGGCGAAACGGAACAGCGCATCTACCTGCTTTCCGCCTGGCGCGAGGCGCCGTGCTATTCCGATCGCGAGCGCGCCGCACTTGGCTGGACCGAAGCGCTGACGCGTCTGTCTGAAGGCCACACTCACGAAGCGGCCTATCAGGTGCTGAAGCAGCAGTTCACCGAGGAGGAACAGGTGAAGCTCACACTGATGATCAACGTCATCAACGGCTGGAACCGTCTCGCCGTCGGCTTCGGCCTGTGGATCGAGCCGGCTGCCGCCAAGGCCGTCGCTGAGGCCGCTGCCTGATGGCGACCACCGGCAACCAGGACGCAGCGGCGGCTTTCGACCCGCTGCGTCCCAAGCTGATCCGTGTCGCCTACCGCATGCTCGGCTCCGTCGCCGATGCGGAGGACATGGTGCAGGAGGCCTTCATCCGCTGGATGGGGGCCGACCGCACGTCCGTTCGCGAGCCCGAAGCGTTTCTGCGCCGCACCGTCACACGGCTCTGCCTCGACCAGCTGAAATCCGCGCGGCTGAAGCGCGAGACCTATGTCGGCCCCTGGCTGCCTGATCCCGTCGTGGAGGCGGAGCCGGAGGACGACGTCACCCTGCCCCTGATGCTGGCACTCGAACGGCTCTCGCCACTGGAACGCGCCGCCTTCCTGCTGCACGACGTCTTCGGCCAGAGCTTCGACGAGGTGGCCGTGACGATCGAGCGCGATGCCGCCGCCTGCCGCCAGCTGGCGGCCCGTGCCCGCACCCATGTGCGCGAGGAACGCCCCCGCTTCCAGATCGAGCAGCAGCGCGGCCTCGAACTTGCCAACGCCTTCTACGCCGCCTCGCGCGGCGGCGACATGAAGACGCTCGGCGCCATGCTTGCAGCCGACGTCAGCGTCCATTCCGACGGTGGCGGCAAACGCCCGGCCGCTCTACAGCCGATCCTCGGCTTCGATGCTGTGATGAAGGTGCACGCGCAGCTGGCCGTCCTCTTTGCCAAAAACGGCTCGACCCTGG
Source organism: Ensifer sp. SSB1 (assembly GCF_016652895.1). Lineage (NCBI taxonomy): Bacteria > Pseudomonadati > Pseudomonadota > Alphaproteobacteria > Hyphomicrobiales > Rhizobiaceae > Ensifer > Ensifer sp. SSB1. The sequence goes on along the minus strand of NZ_JAEPRP010000124.1, from coordinate 2,411 downwards.
TACGCGCCGGCTTCATCAACGGCCTGCCGGGCTTTGTGACCCGAGAGGCCGACGGCGAGCTGCAATCGACCGCGCTGGAGATCGCGGACGGCAAGGTGGTGGCAATCTATGTGGTGCGCAACCCGGACAAGCTCACGCATCTGCATTAGCCGGCGATAGACAGGCAAACACCGTTTGTGGGTTTTCGAGAGAACCTGGTGCACCCGCCAAGGTCTCCGTCATTCCTGTGCTCGTCACAGGAATCTCGAGCAGTTCAGCTTGAACTGCGGAACCAGCCCGAGTCCTTGGGCTGAAAGGAGCCCTTTGACCCGACGGACGTCGGGTCGCTGGATCCCAGCCACACGGGCGAGGATGAGGGAGATTGGGACACCCGCTCGCGATAAGGCATCTTCGGCTCCGCAGCCTGCCAACAGTCCTGCGCGAACTAAGCCGCCCGCTCTTGCTCGGCGCCACTCTTCTCCGGAATCCGCGCGATCACCTTGATCTCGAAATCGAAGCCGGCGAGCCAGTTGACGCCGATGGCGGTCCAGTTCGGATAGGGTCTTTCGGAAAAGACGCGGTCCTTGACCGCCAGGATCGTTTCGAACTGGTTCTCCGGATCGGTATGGAAGCTTGTCACGTCGACAATATCGTCAAAGGTGGCGCCGGCGGCCTTCAGCGTCGCTTCGAGATTGTCGAAGGCGCGTTCGACCTGGCGGCCGAAGTCCGGCTCGGGCGTGCCGTCCTCGCGGCTGCCCACCTGGCCGGAAACAAACAGCAGATCGCCGGAGCGGATGGCGGCGGAATAGCGGTGCGCCTCGTAGAGTGCGTGGCGGTTGGCGGGAAAGATTGCATCACGTGTCATTTCTCTGGCCTTTCTGAAATTCGAGCTAAATCCAGGGCGCAGAAACGGGCGCGCGCTGCCCGATCAGGCAGAACTTCACAAAAGCCGCTTCGCTTGATATACGCCACGTATATGAACTAACCAAATACGGGGCGTATGTCAAATCCATATACGCACCGTATCTGAAATTGAGGGCGATGATGGCCAGAAGCCGCCAGGAAACGATGGAGGAAAACCGCGTGAAGCTGATCGCAGCGGGCCGCAAGGCCTTTGCGGAAAAGGGTTATGCCGCCGCCTCGATGGACGAACTCACCGCCGATGTCGGGCTAACGCGCGGCGCGCTCTACCATAATTTCGGCGACAAGCGCGGGCTGCTTGCGGCCGTCGTCAACCAGATCGACGGCGACATGGCCGCGCGCGCCAAGGAGATCGGCAGCGCCAGCGAAGACGCCTGGCAGGCGATGCTTGCCGAAGGGGCCGCCTATATCGAGATGGCGCTTGATCCCGAGGTCCAGCGCATCGTGCTGCTCGATGGCCCGGCCGTGCTCGGCGATCCCTCGAAATGGCCGAGCCAGAACAGCTGCCTGGTGGCGACGAAGCGGTCGGTGGAGCAACTGCTGGACAAGGGCATCCTGAAGCCGGTGGATCCCGAAGCCGCCGCACGTCTCTTGAGCGGTGCCGCGCTCAACGCCGCCCTCTGGGTCGCCGCCAGCGATGAGCCGAAGACGGTCCTGCCGAAGGCGATCGACGCCTTCCGCGCCATGGCAACCGGCCTGCTGGCGGGTCGCTGAAGCGCACCTGTTGGAGGCGGCGAAGTGGCGAAGGCTAGCCTGCCTTCCCGCTGACCAGCTCCCAGAGATCGACCCCACCGGAGCGCCCCTTGACATGCACCATGCCCATGGCGCGGAAGTCGAATTGATCGGCAACGGCTGAATGCACCGCCCCGCTCACCAGGATCGAGGTGTTGTACTCCTTGTTCAGCCCTTCTAGCCGCGAGGCGACATTGATCGTGTCGCCCATTGCCGTGTACTGCTGGCGCGCAATCGCACCGAAGCTGCCGACGACCGCCGGGCCCGTATGCACGCCAAACCGCGTGAACAGTTCGGGACGGCCGTTCTTGCGGTTGGTCTCGTTCAGGCGATCGACCGCCGCCTTCATCGCCAGCGCGCAATGACAACCATGCTCGATGTGCTGCGGATCCTCTACCGGCGCGTTCCAGATGACGAAAATGCTGTCGCCGAGATACTGGATCACCGTCCCGTGGTATTGCTCCGCCACCGTGTTCAGCATCTCGAAATAGGCCGAGAGGATATCGACGACCTCCTCGGGAGAATGCTGTTCGGAGATGGTCGTGAAGTCGCGCACGTCGGTGAAGAGCGCGGTCACGTTTTGCCGCCTGCCTCTGACGGTCGCGCCGCCCTCGGGATCGATGATGCGCCGCACCACCTCTCGCGGAACATAGAGGGCAAACTGGACGATGGCGCGACGGCTGGCGGAAAGCGCGCCCCCGAGCGTGTTGATCTCGGTGATCCAGGCGACGATGAGTGCCTGATGGCCCGCGAGAAGCATTTCGGCAAGGCTGCCTGAC
>NZ_JAEPRP010000123.1:0-21773 GCF_016652895.1 Ensifer sp. SSB1 | reverse complement strand
ATTGAATAAATGGCACTACGGGTTAGGCATGAACCACTCGACACAACGGGGGGGGGGTATCATGAGCCAGCGCCATTCAACGATCAGCGTTTTGCCGCGGCGCACGCTCTTGCAGTCAACCGACACGGCCGTCCTTGCCGCATCCCCTGCCTTCACCTGAGCACCTCGATGTGCCCCCCCGCACGCTCTGCCTCACTCGCGGAGTTCCTAGCCGGTGGCACACGCCAAGAAACAACGGAGAGCATCTTGAGCCAGACCAATCCTACCCTGCCCGTCCTCGACCTTTCCCGCTTTGCGGCGGGCCATCCCGAGCGGGCGACGGCGCTCGATGAGTTGCGCAACGTCGCTCGCTCGGTGGGCTTCTTCTACCTCGAAGGTCACGGCATTCCGCAGGACGTGATCGACGGCATCCTTTCGCTTTCGCGTCGCTTCTTCGCTCTGCCCGAAGATGACAAGCTGGCGATCGAAATGCGCAAATCACCGCACTTCCGTGGCTACAACCGCGCCGGCCTCGAATATACCCGTGGCACCCAGGACTGGCGCGAGCAGGTAGACTTCGGTCCCGAGCGTCAAAGGCTTGAAACCGCCTCCGGCGACGCACCCTGGAAGCGGCTCGTTGGCCCCAATCAGTTCCCCGGTGCCTTGCCGGAATTGAAGCCCGCGGTCCTCGGCTACATCGAAGCCGTCACCGGGCTCGGCATTCGTCTGATCGAGATCTTCTCGGAAGCGCTCGGCCAGAAGCCCGATGTCTTCGGCCCGATCTATCGCGACGGCCCCAACCAACTTCTGAAGATCATCCGCTACCCCGGCAGAGACAAGACGGAGAGCGACCAGGGCGTGGGCGCCCATAAGGACGGCGGCTTCGTCACCATCCTGCTGCAGGACGTGGTTGGCGGGCTGCAGGTCGATGACGGCAAGGGCGGCTGGATCGACGCACCGCCGAAGCGCGGAACCTTCGTCATCAATGTCGGCGAACTTCTGGAACTGGCGTCGAACGGTTATCTGCTCGCCAACATCCACCGGGTGGTGACGCCCCCCGCCGGCGGCGACCGACTGTCCGTCGCCTTCTTCCTCGGCGCCAACCTCGCGTCGACCATCCCGGTGCTCGACCTGCCACCAGAACTTGCCGCCGAAGTCCGCGGCGTTACGCAGGATCCGCAGAACCCGCTCTTCCACGAGGTCGGCCGCAACGTGCTGAAGTCCCGGCTGCGCTCGCACCCCGATGTCGCCGCAGAGCACCACGCAGACCTGCTGGAACAACAGAAGGCGGCGGTGCCCGCCTGAGTAACAAGACAGCGCCGATCAACCTGAGAGCCTAGGAGACATGGCATGACGATTCATCAGAAGCCGGAAGAACCTGCAATCGAGATCAAGGCATCGAGCGGCCTGCGCGAAGCCGGCGGTCGGTTGCATCCTGAAACGCTGGCACTCCATGGCGGCAGCTACCGCTTCGACCCGGCAAGCGGCGCCGTCGCCGTGCCGATCTACCAGACGACCTCCTATCAGTTGCCCGGCACCGATGGCGCCGACAAGCTCTTTGCGCTCGAAGCTCCGGGGCATCTCTACACCCGCGTCTCCAATCCGACGCAGGACGCTTTCGAGCAGCGGCTGGCGGAAATCGAAGGTGGTGCCGCGGCGCTGGCCCTCGGCTCCGGTCAGGCGGCCTCTGCATTTGCCCTCCTGAACCTTGCGCGCGCCGGCGACAACATCGTCAGCGCGGCCGGCCTCTATGGCGGCACCTGGGCGCTCTTTGCCGCAACGCTGAAGAACTTCGGCATCGAGGTCCGCTTCGTCGACGCCGCCGACCCCGAAGCCTTTGCCCGGGCGACGGACGACAGGACGCGCGCCTACTACGCTGAGTCTCTGCCGAACCCGAAGCTCGAGGTCTTTCCGATCGCCGAAGTGGCCGAAGTCGGCTTGCGCTTCGGCATTCCGCTGATCGTCGACAACACGGCAGCGCCACTGACCATTCGCCCCTTCGAACACGGCGCAGCCGTCGTCGTCTACTCCACGACGAAATACATCGGCGGTCACGGTACGTCGATCGGCGGCGCGATCATCGACAGCGGCCGCTTCCCCTGGCACGAACATGAGGCGCGGCATCCGAACCTGCACGAGCCGGACCCGAGCTACCAGGGCAAGACCTGGCTGGAAAAGGCTGATGCGATCGCCTTTCATCCCTATGTCCTGCGCGCCCGCGCGGTGCTGTTGCGCGACCTCGGCGCCGCCATCAGCCCGCTGAACGCCTTCCAGTTCATCCAAGGGCTGGAGACGCTGCCGCTCAGAATCCGCCAGCACAACGAGAATGCAATCAAGGTGGCCGAGTTCCTCCGCACCCATCCGAAGGTTGGGCGCGTGATCTTCCCGAAGTTCCAGGAAGGCGAGACACAGAAGCGCGCCGAGAAGTATCTCCGCAACGGCCACTATGGTGCCCTGATCGGCTTCGAACTGAAGGATGGACGCGAGGCGGGACGCCGGTTCATCGACGGGCTTAAGCTGCTCTACCACGTCGCCAATATCGGCGACGCGCGCTCGCTTGCCATCCATCCGGCAACGACGACGCATTCGCAGCTTTCCGAGGAGGATCAGCTGAAGACCGGCGTGACGCCGGGCTATGTCCGGCTTTCGATCGGCATTGAACATGCCGACGACATCATCGCCGATATCCGTCAGGCGATCGACGCGGCCTGACGGCACGATCGCGCATCAGCCTCCGCAGCTCGGGGCCCTTGCGGCCTGGCTGCGGAGTTTTTTGTTTGGCGGGGTCAGAATTGGCCGATAGGTCACCGGCCGGTTTCGTGTCACAAATGCGCACCAGTCGCTGCGTCCGCAAATGTTGCCACGTACCTACAGAGGAAAGATCATGAGCAAGAACACCCAGGTCCTGCTTGCCGCCCGGCCGGCCGGTCGCCCGACGCCGAGCGATTTCCGCATCGTTGAGACGGCCATCCCGGAGCCGGCCGAAGGCGAAGTTCTGCTGAAGATCCTCTACCTTTCACTCGATCCCTATATGCGCGGACGCATGAACGCCGGCCGCTCCTATGCCAAGCCGGTGGAGATCGGTGCGGTCATGGAAGGTGGCACGGTGGCCCGCGTCGTCCGCTCGCGCCACCCCGATTTCAGCGACGGCGATTTCGTGCTCTCGCACTCCGGTTGGCAGAGCTACGCGCTGTCGCGCGGTGCGGACCTGCGCAAACTCGATCCATCGGCGGCGCCTTTGTCGACGGCACTCGGCATTCTCGGCATGCCCGGCTTTACCGCCTATGCGGGACTGCTGACAATCGGCAGGCCGAAGCCAGGTGAGACGGTTGTGGTGGCTGCCGCCAGCGGCGCCGTCGGCTCGGCCGTCGGCCAGATCGCACGCATCAAGGGCGCGCGCGCTGTCGGGATCGCCGGCGGTGCGGACAAGTGTGCCTTCGTTCGCGACACGCTCGGCTTCGATGCGGTGATCGATCATCGCGCGCCGGATTTCGCCGCGCAGCTCGCGGCCGCCTGCCCAAAAGGCATCGACGTCTATTTCGAGAATGTCGGCGGCCATGTCTGGGATGCCGTGTTTCCGTTGCTGAACGACTTCGCCCGCGTGCCCGTGTGCGGGCTGATCGCGCACTACAACCAGGCCGGCGGCCCTCAAGCGGGCGGCGACAGGTTGCCGGGCGTCATGCGCGAGATCCTGAGCCGGAGCCTGCTCATCCGCGGCTTCATCCAGCGTGAATTCGCCGATCAGCGGCCAGCCTTCTATCAGGAGATGGCAGGCTGGATCGCCAGCGGCGAGGTTCGCTACAAGGAAGACGTCGTCGACGGCATCGAGAACGCCCCGAATGCGTTCATCGGGCTGCTCGAAGGCCGCAACTTCGGCAAGCTGGTCGTGCGGGTGGCTGACGAGAGCTGAGCAGGCAACCCGCCAACTGTCAGTGCAGGGCGGCGAGGCGAATGCCCGCTTTGCCCAGACCATCGTCAAGAAGTGCGATCAGGTCCGGCGCGTAACCGCGCGCGGCAAGCTCACTCTCGATCGACCGCGGCGAGCCACTCTTGCTCCAGCGTAACCCGTCCAGTGCGCTGGTGGCCTCACGTGTCAGGCCCAGCTGGCCGGCAGCCGCCATGCGGAGCAGGTTGACGGCGGTGTCGGCGGGGTTGGCGAGTTGGCGCGCGCGTGTCAGCGCTTCTCGGTACTTGCCGTTCCGGTACTCTTCGAGCGCCAGGGTGAGCGCCGCATCGCGGTGCAGGTACTCGCAGCCCATCTCCGCCACCCGCGCCAGGCTCGCGCCTTCCGAATATTGCCCGCTGACGAAGAGCAGCAGGCCGAGCCGGGCCGGAATGGCATCATCGAGCGGATTGAGTGCCGCAGCGCGGCGACCGGACAGGAACGCGGCCTCCGTGTCACCGGAAACGAAACGGGCCTGCATCTGGGCGAGATAGCTCTGGCTCGATTGTGGTGCCAGCGCCACAGCCCTGTCAGCAAGCTTCACCGCACGGGCCGCAACCGTCGGCGAAGTGCTTGCTTCACCCGTCGCCACCAGCACCATGGCGAGACTTGCCAGCACATCGGGATCGGCCGCCCGATAGGTCACCGATTTTTCCAGGCAGGCATGCGCAGACGCCAAGCCTTCCGCGTCGAGCCGCGCCAGCGCAACATCGGCGAGCAGCACGCAGCCGTAGCCGATCGAAGGCGTCACGAGTTGCCGCGCCGCCTCCAGGCTGACGATGACGCCTTCCTCGCCGGCGAGCGAGCGAGCGAGCCGCGCGAGCAATCTCTCCTGAACCGTTCGCGCGTCGCCACTGTCGAGCGCCGCCTTTGCGGTGCCCGCTCGGAGCGCCTCGTTGCTTTGGGTATCGACAACCTGCCACGAAACCTGATGCTCGTGGACGTCGGCACTGTAAGCGACCGAGAGCCGGTACTCCTTGCTCCCCTGCAGCTTCACCGGCGGTGCCGATGCCACCCAGCCGGTAACCGATGCAACATCGACGCCCGCGGCCGGCACTTGCGCCAGGGTGCGCACCGCGGAGAACTGCGACAGCGCGTGAACCAGGTAGTCGCCCGCCTTCCGCTGTTCTTCGCCGCCGGCTCCACCGGCCGCAGCAACGTCGATGACGATCGTCGGCTTGGCAGAGAGCACCGGTTGCCACGGAAGGCGCTCCACGACGGAGAGATAGAAGGCTCCGGCCATCGCCGCGACGCCTGCGACAGCGGCTGCAATCGGGCCGAACGGACGACGCTTCGGCTGATCCGCGACGGGCGCGACAGCCACCGGCTGTTCCGGCACGCTCGCCGTCTCCGCGGGAGCCGTTGCGACTTCCGCAGGGGCCGGCGAGCGGTCGCTCGCCACGAAATGAGGAACGTAGTTGCCTTTGGGGAGCTCGATGCGAAGCCCGACCTTCTCGCCGACGGTCTCGTAATATTGCGTCAGCGCGGCGCGCAGACGCGAGGCTTCGACACGCACGATCGGATCGGTTGCCGGATCGAAAGAGGCCGGCCGGCCGAAAACGTCGATCGCGATGGTATAGGCTTTGACCTGCCCTGAGCGGCCAGCGAAGAATTCATCGACCAGGTAGCGCAGGAGCTTCCGATGGCGCTCGGTCGCGTGAAACTGACTATCGGCAAGAATACGATCAAGTGCAGCACGTGCGTCACATTCGGCGACGACACCGAAAGCTGCTTGACCCGCATTTCTGGCTTCCATGATGCGCTCCCAACTGCCCACAACCCCAAAGAGAGTGCAAACGCGAGACGAACTCTAGACGAGAGCCGCAGTGGCGAAAAGAAAAATATTGCGCCATCACAAAACATTTTCACGAAGGAAATGAGACATTCCAAAACGGAGCAAGAACCTTTCGAAAATCCCATAGAATTTTCACGGGTCTTGCATGAAATGCATGAACCCAAGAAGGCTATTTGATAATCACAATGGACTAGGTTCGCGCCCTGAATCGATGATACAGATCGAAATCACCTCTTCTTCGATCTCGCGACAGATCAATTCATACTCCGAGATCATCGAATGATCCAGGGGATCGAGCTTTCGCTGCCGGTCGAGCATCGCGCTCGCCTCTTCATAGGCCTCGCAAAGATTGGCAACTGAGAGGTTCTTGGCGCATAGCAGTTGCAACTGTCCACGCAAGGCCGGAAGCTTCAGCATAAGCTTCAAAAGTCCGCGCTGTACGGCCGCGTTGGGCATTGTTTCCTACCCGCCTGATCGACAATCGATGACCTTGCCGCCAGCCCGACACGCTGGCGCGCCATTTCTCAAGGACCATTTTTCCGGGACCGTGACGACACATCAGCCCACCGACGCGCTCAACCAACACTAGCGACCGGAACGAGCCTCTCCCTCGATGGTTAGCGTGGCAACAGACGTTCCGTTTCGGAAGTACGTAACAGTAACTTTGCCCTGAAGGGCTTGACGCAGCCGGGATGACCGTCCGCATTCGCCCATCATATGGCCCTTTTTTTGCTTCGGAGGCCCTGCCATCGTCACGCCGAGCCCTTCTTCGATAGGCGGTATGGCCGCCCCTGCCTGACCGCTGGCCACTGCAGTGCAGCTTGCAACCCGCGCACTGGCGAGTTTCTAAACCGCGACGTCTCGCGCGAGTTCAGATCGGTATCTGATCGCCCCCAAGCCCAGAGGCAGTCTGCCGCTGCTTACTTGTCGAAGGCATAGACCTTGCGCCAGTCCTCTTTCATGTCAACCAGCAGCCAGTTCCGCTGCTCCGCTTCTGTCAGCGCCTTGTCCAGCTTGCCGACCGGCGATTGCCGGTCGTAGGCCCATTCGCGCTCGCCGTCCGTATGGTGCACGATCATGCCGAAGCGCGGGCCGGTGCCTGCCGTCACCCAGCGCAGCATCTCGTAGTCGCCATCGGAATTGCCGGCGGCAAAGATCGGCCGGCGACCGATGAAGGTGTTGATCCCAACGGGCTTGCCCGGACCGTCGTCGATGAAGTTGATCTTGGGTTCGCGCGTCAGCACCGGCGTGTCGCCGTCAAGGTCGTATTTCGTCGTGATGCTGCTGCCGACGACCTGTTCAGGCGGAATGCCATACATTTGCTCGGTCATCGGTCGCATGAACTCGATGCCGCCGCCAGAGACAATGTAGGTCTTGAAGCCGTTTGCCCGGAGATAGTCGAGCAATTCACGCATCGGCAGATAGGTGATCTCGTTATATGGACGCTCGAAGCGCGGGTGCTTGGCGTTCGCAAACCAGTCCTTGACCGTCTTGGTGAACGCATCTGTCGTCATGCCCGCATGGGTCGCCATGACGAGCTCGACGATGCCTTTCTCTCCGGCAGCGGCAACACCCGCCATGTCGCCCTTGAGCAGCGATGCAAAGGGCTCCTTGTCCTTCCACTCCGGATGATCCGGTGCCATGGCCTTGACACGATCTACGGCGAACATCCCCTGGAAATAGTTCGGCTGTTCAGTCCAGAGCGTACCGTCATTGTCAAAGACGGCGAGCCGCTCCTCAGGCGCCACGAAATCCGCTCCGTTCTCGCTGGTCACCCGCGTGACGAAGTCGGTGATGGCCGTCTTCGCCTCGCCGTCATTCCAGGAGGGAAGGCTGTCGGCCGGCGCATCGGCCGCTATGACGGCCGCCGGCGCGGCGAAGGCCGCGGAAAGCAGCAAGAGGAGACCGGCGAACCGAAAGCGGTGCCGGCTTGGCGTGGAGTTGGTTCGCATGGCAATTGCCGTCATCACGCATCCTCCTTGGGGGAACGATTTTCAAACCTCGGACGGGGTCAGGGCCGCCGGATGCAGCGGAACCCGATATGGGTCGTCGCCGCGTTTTCCTCATGCGCATGGCGCGCCGCCGGCCGGTAGCGGCGGCAATAGTTGGGCGCGCAGAGATGTGAACCGCCCTTCACCACCCGGCGGGCGATGTGGAGCGTCGGCTGTCGGGGGTCGAAGCTCGCTTCCCTGTCGCCGCCGCGCGGATTGGCAGGGATACAGCAACTCTTCTGCGCCGGCGCCGGATGCCGGGTCGACCAGAAGTCACTCGTCCACTCCCAGACATTGCCGATCATGTCATAGAGGCCGTAACCGTTCGGTGGGAAACTTGCGACGGGCGAGGTTCGTTCGAAGCCGTCGGGCCTCAGATTTTCCGTCGGGAACATGCCGTGCCAGGTGTTCGCCATGAAGCGCCCCTCCGGCACCAGTTCGTTACCCCAGGCAAATTCCGCGCCTTCGAGCCCGCCTTTCGCGGCGAACTCCCACTCCGCTTCCGTCGGTAAATCCTTGCCCGCCCATGCCGCATAGGCGTTGGCATCGAGATAGGAGACCTGGACGACGGGATGATCGAGCTTGCCGCGGATGTTGCTCTGCCGCCCATAGGGCCGGCGCCAATCGGCACCGAACTTGAAGTTCCACCATTGCGACGGGCTATTGCCGTTAATCCGCTTCGGCGGATCGAAGATCACCGAGCCAGCGCGCATCATCTCCGGCAGGGCGCCCGGATAATCCTTGGGGTCCGGTGCCTTCTCCGCCTCGGTAACGTAGCCGGTGGCCTCGACGAAGGCGGCAAACTGGCGGTTGGTCACCGGCGCAACGTCGATCCAGAAGCCGTCCACCTTTACCGGATGCGCCGGTGCTTCCTCTGGATAATGCTTGTCCGAGCCCATGACGAAGGTACCGCCTTCGATCCAGATCGGCTCGCGTGCGCTGATCGCTGCCGGCGTTTCGTTGTGAAGCGGTATCTGCTGCGACACTTGCATGCGGCGTCCATCTCCCAGAGGTGGCAGGTTCGGCCACCAAGCCGATCCAAGCTATCGCCATTCCTCTCCGACCCAAAGTACGTAACCGTTACGATGGCAAACAAGACCTCCATGGCCGCGATGAAAAATCGCCCAAATGTGGTCCTCGCGAGGTCTTCGTTACTGTTACGTTCCTTCCAATTGACCTGATTTAACAATAAGCTCTGCCGAAATTTCATGATGACTGATGCTGCCGGAGAGGCAGAGGGAGCAGGAATTCATGGGTGCACGCGACGATATCGAGCAACTTGGCAAGCGCATCGGCGAAGCGATCATTGGCCAGGAGGGCATGATCGAGCGGTTGCTGCTGGGCTTGCTCAGCAACGGCCATTTGCTCGTCGAGGGCTTGCCGGGGCTCGCGAAGACCCGTGCGATCAAGAGCATGGCCAAGAACCTCGACGCGGAACTGTCGCGCATCCAGTTCACGCCAGACCTCCTGCCTGCCGACATCACCGGGTCGGAGATCTATTTTTCCGATGGCGGCAAGGGCGAGTTCCGCTTTCAGGAAGGCCCCATCTTCGCCAATCTCATCCTGGCGGACGAGGTCAACCGTGCGCCGGCCAAGGTGCAATCGGCCCTGCTCGAAGCGATGGAGGAACGCCAGGTCACCATCGGCGGCAAGAGCCACACGCTGCCGGACCTGTTCCTGGTGATGGCGACACAGAACCCGATCGAGCAGGAAGGCACCTATCCCCTGCCCGAGGCGCAGCTTGACCGCTTCCTCATGCACATCCAGGTGGACTACCCGGACGCTGCGTCGGAAGCCGACATCATGCGCCTCGTGCGCTCCGAGGAAATCCACGCGAAATCCAACAACCACGCGACGGAGAAACTCGCCCAGGATGCGGTGTTTACCGCGCGCCAGGAGATTTCGGCGATCACCGTTTCGGAGGCGATCGAAAATTACATCGTCGCGCTCGTCATGGCGACCCGCTATCCCGACAAGGTCGACAAGGACCTCGCCAAATGGCTGCAGGTCGGCGTCAGCCCGCGCGGCGTCATCGGCCTCGACAAGGTTGCGAGGGCGCATGCCTGGCTGAACGGCCGCGATTTCGTGACCCCCGACGATGTGCAGGCCACCGTGCACGACGTCTTTCGCCACCGGCTGGTGCTTTCCTACGAAGCCCATGCCGGCGGCACCACCGCCAACCAGGTGATCGACCGCATCGTCGAACTCGTCGCGGTCGCCTGAGGATGGAGGTTCGCCGATGGCTATATCCCTGCCGGCTCTCGCCCGTTCCCGCGGCGTCGTAAAAACCCGCCAGGTCGATGCGACCGGCGTCTACACGTCGGTCGACACGCTCGTCGGACTCGAGGCCATGGCCCGGGACCTCACCTTCCTGCGCAAGGCCCCGGTACAGCGCCTGCTTGCCGGGCGACATGAATCGCGCATGCGCGGCCGCGGCCTCTCGTTCGAGGAGCTGCGTAACTATCTCCCCGGCGACGACATCCGCGCGATCGACTGGCGGGTGACGGCGCGCACCGGCAAGCCGGTCGTGCGCGTCTATGACGAAGAGAAGGACCGGCCGGCCCTGATCCTCGTCGACCAGCGCATCAACATGTTCTTCGGCAGCCGCCGCGCCATGAAGTCGGTCGCCGCCGCGGAGGTCGCGGCGCTTTCGGCCTGGCGCGTGCTGGCGCTCGGCGATCGTGTCGGTGGCTTCGTCTTCGGCGACGAAGAGGTCACCGAGGTGCGCCCCTACCGCAGCCGCGAGGCGGTCATACGCCTTGCCGACAGCATCGTTCGCCACAACACCGCACTCCAGGCGGGTTCGCAGGCACCGCATGGCGCAGAACAGCTCGACGTCGTGCTCACCACCGTCGCCAACATCGCTCGGCACGATCACCTGATCATCGTCATCAGCGATTTCGACGGATATAGCCTCGAAACCCGAGACATGCTCCTGAAGCTCTCGGCCCACAACGACGTAATCTCGGTCCTCATCTACGACCCCTTCCTGCTCGAACTGCCGCGCAAGGGCGACATCGTCTTCAGCGGCGGCCTGCTTCAGGCCGAGGTGCAGTTCGGCCACAGCAATGTTCGCGACGCGATCGACAGCTTTGCCAGAAAGCGCGGCCGGGCACTGCGCGCCTGGCAGGAAGAACTCGGGCTGCCGATGCTACCTATTTCGGCCGCCGAAGAGGTCGCGCCGCAATTGCGCACCATGCTCGGTCAACTCGCCAGCCGGCAACGGAGGCGATAGCGATGGCAACGGCCGCCCCTCCAAAAGACCCGTTGCTCGAGGCAGCCCTTCGGCAGCTTGCGGACATCGCCATGCCCGAGCCCGTCTCGAGGATGCCGCAGACCTGGGCCTGGGCGGCGCTCGCCGGCTTCATCCTCCTGCTGATCGCATTTACATGCTGGCGCTGGTACCAACGCTGGGAAGCCAACGGCTACCGCCGTGAAGCGCTCGCCGACCTCAAGGCTATAGAAGGGCGGCTCACCGCGCCCGCAACCCGCGGCGAAGCGCTCGTCGCCCTGCCCGTCCTCCTGAAACGCACCGCCCTGGTGCTCTGGCCGCGTGAAACGATTGCCGGGCTCCACGGCACGGGCTGGACCGGCTTCCTCGATGCCCATTCCGGCGGCCCAGTCTTTCCGATCGCTTCGGCGCGCTTCTTCGAGGAAGCCGAGTACCGCGGCAGCCAGGCGCTTTGCGCCGTGCCTGAGCCGGAAGCACGGACCTATGCCGCCGCGGCACGTCACTGGATCGAGGCGCACCATGTACGTGCTTGACCACGCCTGGGCGCTGATCCTCCTGCCGCTGCCCTTTCTCGTCTGGTGGCTGCTTCCGCCCTACCGCGAACAATCGGCCGCCGTCAGGATACCCTTCTTCAAGGACATTACGGCGGCCGCCAATCTCGGACCGACAGAGGGATCCGTCGTCCCGAGGACCAATCTCGGCCAGAAGGCGATTGCGCCGATTTGCTGGGCGCTGATCGTGCTGGCGCTGGCGCGGCCACAATATGTCGAGCCGCCGATCGAAAAGACCGAGCCGCAACGCGACCTGATGCTGGCGATCGACCTTTCGCAATCGATGGACACGCGGGATTTTCGCGATCCTGCCGGCAATCTGCAGACCCGCGCCGAGGCCGTTCATAAAGTGGTCGCCGATTTCATCGATCGGCGACCCAATGATCGCCTCGGCCTGATTGCCTTCGGCGATGCACCCTATCCGCTGGTGCCGTTCACGCTCGACCACAAGACCGTAAAACTGATGCTCGCCGACAGCCTGCCCGGCATGGCTGGCCCGCGCACCGCCGTCGGCGACGCGATCGGTCTCGCGATCAAGATGTTCGATGCCAGCACCGCGCCGGACAAGGTGATGATTCTGCTCACCGACGGCAATGACACCGCCAGCAAGATGCCGCCCGACAAGGCCGCCGGCATCGCCGCCGATCGGAATGTGGTAATCCACACGGTCGGGATCGGTGACCCCAATGCGGAAGGCGAACAGAAGCTCGATACGACAACCCTCCAGGGCATCGCCGAGACGACGAAGGGCCGCTACTTCTTCGGACAGGATCAGGCGGGACTCAAGAACATCTATGAACTGCTCGATCAACTGACACCGGCGAACCAGAAAACACTCTCCTGGCGGCCGCGCATCGAACTGTTCCACTACCCGCTTGGCGCGGCACTCCTGCTCGTCCTCGCCTACCACGCCACCATGTGGCTGCTCTCTTCGCTGGCCGAACGCCGCCGGCGGCAGGAGGCAGCGACATGATCGCGGACTTCCACTTCCTCAGACCGCTCTGGCTGCTGGCGCTTCTCGCCGTCCCGCTGCTCGTCTATCTCGTCAGCCGGCGGGGCGATGTCCGCTCGCAATGGCAGGGCATGATCGCTCCCCACCTGCTCGATCACCTGCTGATCGAGAAGGGCGGCAAGCGGCGCCTGCAGCCCGTGCACATCACGGCGGCGCTGATTGCTGTCGCAGCCATCGCTGCGGCCGGTCCGACATGGCAGCGCGAGCGACCGCCCTTCGTCGAGGACACAGCACCGCTGGCGATCGCCATCGACCTCAACCCGACGATGAACGCGACCGACATTTCGCCGACGCGGCTCGAACGCGCCAAGCTCAAGGTCCAGGACATTCTCAGTCTCAGGAAAGGCTCGCGCACCGCGCTCTTCGCCTATGCCGGCTCCGCCCATATGGTGCTGCCTCTGAGCGACGATGGGGCGCTGGTCAAGACCTATCTCGCAGCGCTTTCGCCTCAGATCATGCCGGTCGACGGCAAGGACACGGCGAAGGCCCTGCAGGAAGTCGAAAAGGCGCTGGCCAACGAAACCGTCCCCGGTACGATCCTGTTCATGACCGACGGGGTCGAGCGTTCGGCCTTTCATGCGTTCAGCCAGTACAAGGGTCGCAACGCGCTGATGGTGCTCGGCATCGGTACCGCTGAAGGCGGCCCGGTAAAGACTGCCGACGGCGGCTTCCTGACCGACGCAACAGGCGGTCATGTTCGTTCCAAGCTTGATGTGGACGGCCTGAAGGCGCTGCAGTCCGCATCCGAGGCCGAGGTCGCGACCGTCACGCCTGACGATTCCGACGTGCGCTGGATCGTCAGGCGCATCCAGACCAACTTTGCCGCAAAGACCGCGGAGGGGTTGACCCGCTGGCACGATGCCGGCTGGTGGCTCACGATCCCGATCGCCGTCTTCGGGCTGTTCTGGTTCCGCCGCGGCTGGACTGTGCGCTGGGCCGTCTATCTGCTCGCCGCCACACTTATGCTCACGAGCAATGACCGGGCGCAGGCCGCCGACAACCGCTTCCTCGATCTCTGGCTGACGCCGGACCAGCAGGGCCGACGCGCGTTCGAACAGGGGGATTTCCAGGAGGCAGCCGAGAAATTTGCCGATCCCTCCTGGCGCGGCGCGGCGCTCTACCGTGCTGGCCGCTTCGAAGATGCGATCGACGCCTTTGCCGAAACCGATACGGCCGAGAGCTATTACAATCAGGGCAACGCCCTCATGCACCTCGGCAAGCCGGAAGAGGCTATCGCGGTCTACGAGCAGGCATTGAAACGCCGCCCCGACTGGCCGGACGCGAAAAAGAACCTTGCCGCAGCCGAAAAATTCAAGGCAGACAAGGACAAGCAGGAACAGGACGAGCAGCAGGAACAGGCAGGCATGGATCCCGACCAGGTCCAGTTCGACGACAAGGGCAAGAAGGGCCAGGAAGCCACCGTCCAGGGCGGTGCCCAGACTGCCGACATGTGGATGCGCAACATCCAGGTCTCGCCCGCCGAGCTGCTCGCGCGAAAATTCGCGATCGAGGCGAAGGAGGCAACGCCATGAGCGCCTTGTCCCCAATGCCTCGGCTGCTGCTCTGGCTGATCGGCCTGACGCTCTGGTTCACGGGCGATGCGCTCGCCGCCAACCCCTTCGCCCGCGCGACGCTTGCGACCGAGGGCACGATCTATGCCGGACAGCAGATAGAGATCGACATCGACGTCTTCGTACCCAACTACTTCCTGACGCCGCCGCAGTTTCCGCTGTTTGACCTCCGTGGCGCAGTGGTCACCATGCCCGACGACCGCGGCATGAACCTCAATGAAACCGTCGATGGCGAAGCCTTCTCGGGCATCCGCAAGACCTATGTGATCACGCCGCAGGCGGCGGGCACCTACGCCTTGCCGACGATCGTGATCCCGTTCGGCTATGCGGCCGTGCCGGGCCAGACGACACAGGGCAAGGTTACAGTGCCGCGCCTCAAGCTTACCGTGGAAGCGGTTCCGGGGGGCGCCGGTGGAGCGCCGGGCGTGACCGCAGGCGAAATCACCATCACCCAGGCATTCGACCGGGACCCGGCCGGCCTGCATGCGGGCGACGCGCTGGTGCGCACGGTCACCACCCGCGCGACCGGTCTCGCACCGATGATGATCCCCGAGCCCAGCTTGAAGGCGCCTGAGGGCGTGCAGGTTTATCGGCACGATCCGGTACTTTCCGAGGAGCGCACGCCGCGCGGCGAAATCGCCGCGGGACTACGAAAGGACGTTGCGACCTACGTCTTTACCGAGCCCGGGACCTTCTCGCTCGCGGCAATCACATTGGAGTGGTTCACCCCTCAATCCGGAAAGACCGAAACCGCTGAAGCCGACGGCGCGCAGGTGGTGGTCGGAGCGGCACCGGCAACGGAGACCGCCATCGCGCCACCTGCGCCTCCGCCGACGAAGGAGCCGTTCGATTGGCTTTCGTGGGTTACCGCCGCGGCATCGGTTCTCGCCCTCGCAATCGCAATCCAGGTCGCCGCGAACCTGTTCGGGCGGCTCGAAACCTGGATCGAAACCGCCTTGACGCGCAATGCCCAGTTGGAGGAGACGGCCTTCCGCCACGTTCTCACCGCCTGCCGCGACCATGACAAGGCGCGCCTGGATACCACGCTCGATCGCTGGTCGCGCAAGACAGGCAATGTGCCGCTGGCGAAATGGCTCGATCGTTTTGCCGATCAGGAGACGAAGGTTGCCTTTGCCCGGCATCGGCAGAGCCGCTACGGCACTTCGCCATCCCACCACGAGCGGCCCGATTTCGCCCGGCTGCAAAGCGGACTGAAGTCGGCGCGGCGACGCTGGCTGGACGAATTCTCCGGCGACGACGGAGCAGCCGATGAATTGCCCGGCCTCAATCCGGTGTTCGACAGCGCCTTGCGGAAAAGCCGCTGAGGTGTCCGCAAGGCCTCGCGGCATCCCGGGTGCCTTCGTAACTGTTACGTACTTACCTGTGCGCGCGTTCGCGCGGAGATTGCCTCAGTACATTCGAAACTTTGCCTGCATTCCGAGAGCGATTTGTTTGCGGCCTCAGGGAGACTTGAAATGAGAATCGATTTGAAGAACAGGCTTGGACGGCTCGCGGCGAGCGCCGTCGCGCGGTCCATGAAGCCTAAGGCACTGGCACTTGCCGGAACCGTGCTGATCTCGACCATCACCGCTTCGGCGCCTTCCGCCTTCGCGCAGGACGCCGCCAAGCCGAACATTCTCGTGATCTTCGGCGACGACATCGGCCAGACAAACATCAGCGCCTATTCCTTCGGCGTCATGGGCTACAAGACGCCGAACATCGACCGCATCGCCCGCGACGGCATGATGTTCACCGACTACTACGCCGAAAACAGCTGCACGGCCGGCCGCTCTACCTTCATCACCGGCCAGACCGTGCTGCGCACCGGCATGTCCAAGGTCGGCGTTCCCGGCGCTCCCGTCGGCATCCAGGACCGCGACGTGACCATCGCCCAGGCGCTGAAACCGCTCGGTTACGCCACCGGCCAGTTCGGCAAGAACCATCTGGGCGATCAGGACCGCTTCCTTCCGACGGCGCACGGTTTCGACGAGTTCTTCGGCAACCTCTACCACCTGAACGCCGAGGAAGAGCCCGAGCGGCCCTATTGGCCGAAGGACGATCCGCAGTTCCTGAAGTCCTATGCACCGCGCGGCGTGCTGCATTCCTTTGCCGACGGCAAGGTGGAAGATACCGGTGCCTTGAACACCAAGCGCATGGAGACCATTGACGACGAAACGACCGCCGCTGCAATGGAATTCATCAAGAAGCAGGCGGAGGCGAAAAAGCCCTTCTTCACCTGGATGAACACCACGCGCATGCACATGTTCACCCACATCCGCCCTGAGTATCAAGGCCAGAGCGGGATGCCCGGCAACGACTACGCCGACGGCATGGTCGAACATGACGGCGATGTCGGCAAGCTGCTCGACCTGCTCGACGAGTTGAAGATCGCCGACAACACCATCGTCGTCTATACCACTGACAACGGCCCGAACCAGTTCTCGTGGCCGGATGCCGCGACCACTGCGTTCCGCAGCGAAAAGGATAGCAACTGGGAAGGCGCCTTCCGCGTGCCGGCGATGATCCGCTGGCCGGGCAAGATCAAGCCCGGCGTTTCCAATGAGATGGTTTCCGGCCTCGACTGGTTCCCGACCCTGCTGGCCGCCGCCGGCGACAAGGATATCAAGGAGCGGTTGCTGAAGGGCACCAAGCTTGGCGACAAGGACTTCAAGGTCCATCTCGATGGCTACAACCAGCTACCGTACCTGACGGGAGAGCAGCCAAAGGGCGCACGCAACGAGTTCTTCTACTTCAATGACGACGCCAAGCTCGTCGGCATGCGCTTCGACAATTGGAAGTTCGTCTTCTGCGAGATGCGCAAGCCCGGCGGTTTTGCGGTCTGGCAGGATCCGTTCACCTGCCTGCGCGTTCCGAAGATCTTCAACCTGCGCATGGACCCGTATGAACGGGCGGACATTGTTTCCGACCAGTACAACGACTGGGTCACCAAGAACGCCTATCTGACTGCCCAGGGTGTGATGAAATCGGCCGCCTTCCTCGAAACCTTCATCGAGTATCCGCCGAGCCAGAAGCCGGCGAGCTTCTCGGTCGACCAGATCGAAGAAGGCGTGCATGCCAAGATCAACGAGATCCTGGCCAAGACGCCACCGGCTCAATAACAATATCGGAGGCGGCGCCATGCGCCGCCTTCCCTTTCTGTCTTTTCTAGAGATGGCGTGCCGCAATGACGAAGAACGTTCCGCCCGCTCGAACGGTTGCTTTCGAGGAGCCGATAGAAGATGCGTCGGTGGCAAAGCGGACGCACTTCGGTCCGGCGACCGCCGCATTCATGCTCTTCCTCTCCGGCACGGCTGCCCTCATTTTCCAGGTTCTCTGGATCAAGCAGCTTTCGCTCGTCACCGGCATCGACGTTTACGCGGTCAGCATCGGGGTCAGCGCCTTCTTCCTCGGCCTTGCGCTTGGCAGCTTCGCGCTCGGCCGTCTCAGTGACCGCTCCCGCCAACCGCTCCGGTTCTATGCCCAACTCGAAACCGGCGTTGCAGTGCTTGGCGCCGGCGTCACCGGCATCCTTTCCCATATCGCTCCGCTCTTCGTCGCGATCGAAGGCAGCAGCGCTCTCGCTGCCTGGGCCTTGCTGATCCTGATCGTCGCCACTCCTGCCTTCCTGATGGGCGGCACTCTTCCAGTACTGCTGCGCGCCCTTGAGGGCGCGCCGGGCGGCGTGGGGACGAAGGGGGGCCGCCTCTATGCCGCCAACACGCTCGGCGCCATCGTCGGCTGCCTCGCGGTTTCCTTCGTCATAATCCCCGCGCTCGGCGTGCAAGCGACGGGCCTTGCGGCCGCGGGGCTCGGCGTGATGGCCGCTGTCATCGCGCTTTCGCTGAGCGGAGGGAGCACCCGTGCCACCCCTCAAAGCGAAGCGCCTGCCGAGACACGCGGCGCCAGCGGCTCGCGGCTGGCGCTGGTCCTCTATGCAATCGCCGGCGGTGTGGCGCTCGGCTATGAAGTGGCCTGGTCGCAGGCGATCGTGCAGTTCATCTCGACCCGCTCTTTCGCCTTTTCAGTGGTGCTTGCGACCTATCTCGCCGGCCTTGCGCTGGGCGCCGCCTTGTTCGCGCGCCGGACCGATCGGCTTTCAGATCCCTGGGGCACCTTCGGCCTGCTCATCACCCTCGCGGGCCTCGTGGCGCTCGCCGAATTTGCGTTGCTCGGCTCCTGGCTCACCGCAATCCAGACCAGCGCCGAGGCGGCCGTTGCCAGCGCTACCGGCAGCATTTTCGCCGGCATGTGCGCTCGATTCCTGGTAGCGGGCCTCACCATCGTCTTCGTGCCGACACTGATCCTCGGCGCCGCCTTCCCGGTCGTCCTCAGGCTCGCCGTCGATCCCCGTCATGTCGGCCGCGATACCGGCCGGGTTCTGGCGCTCAACACGCTCGGCGGCATCGCCGGCACACTTCTGACCGGTTTCGTGCTGATCCCAAGCTTCGGCATCGTCCGAAGCTTCGCCGCCCTCGCCGTCGTCGCGGCCGTAATCGGTCTCGTTGCTGTCGGCCGCGGGAAAAGAGGTTGGAAGGGCTGGGGCCTCGCAGCGCCGGTACTCGGCGCGCTCACCGTGCTCATCGCGGTCACAGTGCCTTCGGACCGATTGGCGAACCTGTTGAACCTTTCGCGCGGCAACGGCACGATCGTTTCCTACGAGGAAGGCCTCGGCGCCACGGTCGCCGTCATCGAACAGGGCCAGCAGGACCGCCGCTTCCGCCGCCTCTATATCCAGGGTGTTTCCAACACCGGCGATGCCATGCCGTCCTTGCGCTACATGCGGCTGCAGGCGCTGCTGCCGCTGGTCATCCACAAGGGCGAGCCGAAATCGGCCCTCGTCATCGGCCTTGGCACCGGCATTACCGCCGGCTCGCTACTGGCCTATCCCGGTCTCGACCAGCGTGTTGTCGCCGAACTGCTGCCCTCCGTTGCCCGCGCCTCGGCGCTGTTTGCCGGCAACTTCACTGTGGCTGGTGATAATCGCCTCGAAGTGCGTGTCGCGGATGGTCGTCGCGAACTGATGCGCAACGCTGACCGCTACGACCTGATCACGCTCGAGCCGCCGCCACCGTCGGCCGCCGGTGTCGTCAATCTCTATTCATCAGACTTCTACCAGCTGGCGCGCGAGCGCCTCGCGCCAAACGGTCTCGTCGCACAGTGGCTGCCGATCGCAACCCAGAACGACGAGGACACCCGCGCCCTCGTGCGTAGCTTCCTCGACAGTTTCCCGCATGCCACGCTCTGGTCGACCGAACTGCACGAGATGCTCCTCATCGGCTCCGTCGAGCCGCAGGAGATCGACGCGGCGCGGATAGCCAAGCGGCTGGCCGATCCGACCCTCGCTGAGGCACTCGGCGAAGTCGGCATCGGCAGCGCTGCGGATCTGCTGGCCACCTGGATGACCGATCGGACCGGGCTTGAGCGCTATGCCGGTTCGGCCCTGCCGGTCACGGACGACCAGCCACGGATCGAATATGCGAGCTGGGTTCGCCCCGACGAGCTACAGCGGACGCTGCCAAATCTCATCGCCCTGCGCAGCAAGGTGCCGCTCGTCGCAGCGGATGCCGCGCTCGAAAAATCCGTCTCCGATGCCCACAACCGCCTGATGCTCTTCTATCAGGCCTCGCTCAACGCCTATGCCGGCTATCGCGACGAATGGGCGCGTGACATGGAATTGCTGATGCGGGTGGAGCCGAACAATCCCTATTACCGCTGGTTCGTTTCGAGCAGTGAGCGCTGATCGCGCGCCGCCGAATCCGGGCTCATATACGCGACCGCAGCTCGCGTAACATTGGCAGGCCCGCGATTGATTCCTGCATGCGGCCAAACAGCGCAAAATATTTGCATAACACGAAATGCTACCGGGACAGATTTGCAACACAGAAGCATGTCAGGCGTAGTATCTTGTCCCTTGTTGATCTGCCCTGAGGCAGACAGGGAGGCATTCCATGGAAAAGACGGACGAACAAAACACCGAAACCACCTCGCGCACGGC
Source organism: Ensifer sp. SSB1 (assembly GCF_016652895.1). Classification (NCBI taxonomy): domain Bacteria; kingdom Pseudomonadati; phylum Pseudomonadota; class Alphaproteobacteria; order Hyphomicrobiales; family Rhizobiaceae; genus Ensifer; species Ensifer sp. SSB1. The sequence continues at coordinate 1,704 of NZ_JAEPRP010000123.1, read as the reverse complement.
GATGGACGGCGAGATCGGCATTCTGGCCCGCCGCCGCATCGAGGCCGGTATCATCGCACCGATCTACGAGGCGATGCGTGAGGAGATCGGCGAGGAGCGCGCCCAGGCGATCCTCGACAAGGCAATCACGAAGGCCGCGATCGAGGCGGGGCGAACCTTTGCCGCAAAGACGCCCGGCGGCACCAATCTTCGGACTTTCCAGGAACTGCAGGATCTCTGGACCCAGGACGACGCGCTCGTCATCGAGGTAACGAAGGCGACGGACGAGGAATTCCACTACAATGTGAAGCGCTGTCGCTACGCCGAAACCTATCGCGAGATGGGGCTCGGCCATATCGGACATCTGCTGTCCTGCAACCGTGACGGCGTCTTCTGCACCGGCTACGATCCGCGCATCACGCTGGAGCGCACCCAGACCGTGATGCAGGGTGCGACCCATTGCGATTTCCGCTACCGGCTCAACAAGGATGCCCCGGAGCAGCCGAAATGAGCGCCGAAGCCTTGCGCAGCGAACCCAACCGCATCAACACGCCGGCCACGAACGGCGACCGGCTGTGGAGCGACATCGTTTCGACCGCGCGCTTCGGCGCTGCGGACAGGGGCGGCGTCACCCGACTGACATTGACCGAGGAGGATCGTCAGGCCCGCGACTGGTTCGTCGCCGAGTGCCGGGCCCTCGGCTGCACGGTCGAAGTTGACGGCATCGGCAATATCTTTGCAACCTATGCCGGCGAAGACATGTCGCTGCCGGCAATCGCCGTCGGCAGCCATCTCGACACGCAGCCGCAAGGCGGCCGGTTCGACGGCATCCTAGGCGTACTGGCCGGGGTTGAGATCCTGCGCACCCTCAAGGGAACCTCCACGCAGCTCCGTCATCCATTGACGGTCATCAACTGGACGAACGAGGAGGGCTCGCGCTTCTCGCCGGCGATGATGGGCTCCGGCGTCTTTGCCGGCGCACTTGCGCTCGATGCAACTCAGGCGCTCGCGGACCGTGAAGGCATAGCGGTCGGCACCGCCCTCGATGCGATCGGCTATCGTGGCGAGGCAAGGATCGATCCGGCCGCCTTTTCGGCCTATGTCGAGCTCCATATCGAGCAGGGACCGCTGCTCGAAGCAGCCGCAACCGAGATCGGTGTCGTCACTGGTATCCAAGGGCTCCGCTGGTTCGATATCTCCATATCCGGTACAGAGGCCCATGCCGGCAGCACGCCGATGGCGCAGCGCGACGATGCGCTCGTCGCGGCGGCCGAAATCGTCCTCACTGTCCGCGACATCGCCCGCCAAAACCCGCCGGGCGTCGGCACCGTCGGCTTCGTCGACGTCGGCCCCAATTCACGCAACGTCGTCCCGGGTTCCGTTCGGCTGCAGATCGACATGCGCCATCCCTCCGAGACCGGCCTCGACGAGATGGAAGCGGCATTGCAGCAGGCGGTTGCCAAGGCCGGTGGCCGCGCCGAACTGAAACATATCTGGTCGAAGGCGCCCGTCGTCTTTGCACCCTCGATCGTGGATGCGGTGCGCAATAGCGCGGAAGCACTCGGCTATTCGGCAACGGACATCGTTTCCGGCGCCGGGCATGACGCCGCCCATATTGCGATGATCATGCCGACCGCCATGATCTTCGTGCCCTCCAAGGACGGGCTTTCGCACAACGAAGCGGAATATACCGCGCCCGAAGAATGCGCCCGCGGAGCCGAGGTT
>NZ_JAEPRP010000121.1:0-21822 GCF_016652895.1 Ensifer sp. SSB1 | reverse complement strand
CGCGTCGCACGCACGGCCGTCGCCGGTTAAGGCGACCTCAAAGACTGAATAATTGCCAAGCGCCTGCATCTCCTGCGGGCGCTTTTGCTTTTTGAGGCCATGGTTTTTTGGTTGGGGGCGAGGTGAACAGTGCGCACGCTCGAGGCTGCACCGGCGCGCCCTAAAAATCGTCCAAAAGAAAACCCCGCCGGGGAAGGCGGGGCAAGGCTCGCACCCAGTTAGCTCACTTGGGCGCGGGGAAGAAACTCCATCAGAAGACTGACACGCGGACATAGCGAAGAATGAAGCATGGTGGGAAGGTCGCTTTGCCCGATTCCGGTACGCTGCGGCTAATATATCAATTGGCGTCTGGCTCAGTCGGCAAGTGACCAATTGGTCACGCCAAGGCAAGAGGGGCGGTCTTCGGCGCTCTGGTCATAAGCGATCAAGGTCGGAACGGTCTACTCGTCCCGATGGAGGGGCCCGCCGCACGTTATCGATTTCTTGACCAGAAATAACTAACTAGTTACCTAATTAATAGGTGCGTACTTATCACGAATTGGGAGGTTCGAGTGAAGATCTATGGAATGCAGCATGTCGGTTTCACGGTGCCGGATCTCAATGAGGCGGTGGCCTTTTTTGAGACGCTCTTCGGAGCGGTGACGTGCCTCGAAACCGGTAGGGTGGAGGCAGATGACGCGTTCATGGTTCGGCGTCTCGGTGTTCCCGCGGGCAGACGGATAGAGAACATCAAGGTCTTGAGGGTCGGAAACGGCACGAACCTCGAGATATTCCAGTACTCCGGAGAGACGGGAGAGGCGGAACCGCTGAAGCGCAACAGCCAGCCTGGCGGATTCCACATGGCCTTCGAGGTCGACGATTGCGAAGGCGCAGCGGAGCGATTGCGCGCCGCCGGCGTCGAAGTACTGGAAGGCCCAACCCTCGTCGAAAGCGGTGCGATGGCCGGACTCACTTGGCTGTATCTCAAAGCGCCGTGGGGACAATTCCTGGAGATCGTCAGCATGCCTGGACCGCTCGGATACGAAAGCGCCGGTGGCCCGCGACAGTGGTCGCCCGTCAGCGGCAGTTGAAGACGCGCCCGTAGGTCGCGGCATCTGATCCCGAGTCCAGCTCAAAGCAAAGACATGCAACCACTGGCCCAAGGGCCGGAAAGGAGAGCCATGCCCCAAGAAATTCTGATAAGCGCAAAGCAGACCTTTGTGCTTGGCAAATACGAAGACGGTCCACTGCAACCGGGACAGATCCGCGGGCGAACACTTTGCACCCTGATCAGTCAAGGCACGGAGCTTGGCTGGGCCAATGGCGATGCCTTCCCCATCCGACCCGGATATGCGGCCGCGTTCGAGGTGACCGAGATTGCATCGGGCGTCGACGGCGTCAGCGTCGGCGATCGCCGTTTCGCGATGGGGCCGCACCGCAGCACGCAGACCCACGATGTCCGATATACCTTGGCCTTGCCGAATGGGTTGTCGCCGGATCGTGCTGTGCTCGCCCGTCTAATGGGCGTATCGATGACGAGCCTGATGACAACGAAAGCCCGGGCTGGCGACCGAGTCGTCGTTTCGGGGGCTGGTCCTGTTGGCTTCCTTGCTGCGCATCTCTTCAGGATCGGTGGCTATCGGGTGACGGTGGTTGATCCGGACCCGGTAAGACGCGCCCAGATGGTGCGGAGCGGAATTGCGGATTGCCGGGGCTCGGTTGGCGACGTGCCGGATCTTGTCGGAAAAGTCTCTCTCGTCCTCGATTGCTCGGGCCATGAGGGCGCGATCCTCGACGCCTGTCGTCTCGTGCAGAAACGTGGCGAAGTCGTCATGGTCGGCGTTCCCTGGAAGCGGGCGACGGAGATTTTCGCGCACGAGCTCATGCAGGCGGTCTTCTTCAACCTGGTGACGTTGCGTTCAGGCTGGGAATGGGAAGTTCCCCTACACGGTCGCGACTTCGTTTGGGAGGAGCTACTCGAAGGGTACAACAATGCTCCGCACAGCGTCTTCGGTGGCTTTTCGAGGGCGCTCGACTGGCTCTGCGAAGGACTGATCGATAGTGACGGCTTGGTACGCCACGCGACGCCCGATGATCCGGCGTCGCTCTATGGCGACATCTCGCGGCGCAAGATCGAAGAGCCCTTCATCGTTATCGATTGGCGGTAACGGTTCACACGAGGTACATAGTCCGGTTGTCGGATCTCGAAGTGCCTGGCGCCGAAGCGCTAGGCACATACCAGCCGCATGATGGTATCGACATTGAATTGCAGTCGCTCGTCGATCGCTTCCTTGGCCATGAGGTCGCGTTCGAAGATGATCGATCCGGTGAAGCGGTTGGTCAGGTAGTAGTAGCCGATCGCTGCTATCGTGATGTTCAGCTGAACGGGGTCGATTCCTGGCCGAAAAATCCCCTGTGACGCGCCGCGCTCGAGAATGTCGCCCACCATGTTGACGAACTTACGGCTGGCGACCTTGATGACCTCGGACTTCTTCAGATGCTTGGCGCGATGAAGGTTTTCGCTGTTGACGAGCGTAATGAATTCCGGGTTCTTCAGGTAGTATTCCCAGGTGAACTGGACGAGCTTGGCAAGGGCCGCTTTCGGCTCCAGGTCATCGAGCTTGAGCTTTTGCTCGGCCGAGCGGATGTCGATATAGGCATCTTCGAGAACGGTCTGGAACAGGCGCTCCTTGCTCTCGAAATAGTGGTAGATCATCCGTTTGTTGGCGCTCGCCTTCTCGGCGATGACGTCGACCCGTGCGCCACCTAAGCCATTCTTCGCGAACTCTTTCTTGGCCGCCTCGAGAATGCGCGCCTTCGTTGCCTCCGCGTCTCTGATGCGTGGCTTTCGGGCTGATTTCTCCGTGCCTTCGTTCGTGATGCTCAAAGCCCTTCCTCCATCGCCCTCGCGCCTGCTGCGCTGCCAGTCATACACGCCGGAGAGCTGATCCGTCAAAGCGGTTCGTCAGATCGGCCGGCACCTGCACCCATTAAAAGCACTTGACTCGGGGTTTTGTAAAGAAGTAACTAGTTAGTGCGTTAAGTGGGACTGACGAGGCCGGAGGAGGCCAAGGCGACAAGCGTTCGCCGCCCCCTGCGAACCCGCATTTTCGACCCGTGTGGGACGGGGAACGCTCACCGTGGATATGGGAGGATTGGCATGTCGACCTTTATTAAGGATTTTATCGAACGCGAGGCGGTCAGCCGTCGCAACTTCTTGTTTGCCGCCGCCGCCGGCGTCGGCGCCATGGCCGTACCGATGGCGTTCGGTCGCGGCACGGCGCAGGCTGCCTTGACGGATCCGGCGATTGCCTGGAGCTATCGCGACCGGGCGTCTGCCTATTGGAACTCGGTCGTTTCCGGCGGCGAGGCTTTCGTTGAATCGCTCGGCAAGCCGAAGACCGCGCTTGTCAGTCTGATCAACGAGGGGTCGACGGAAAAGTCGCTCGCCGACATCAAGGCGTTTCTCGCCAAGAACAACGGCAATTGCGCGATCGCCTGCGATGCCAATGACAGCCCCAACGCAAGGCCCGTCGTCGAGGCGGTTCAGGCGGCCGGCGCTTACATTTCGACGATCTGGAACAAGACCGACGACCTGCATCCCTGGGATTTCGGCGACAACTACGTCTCCCACATGACCTGGTCGGACGAAAAGCCGGCCGAACAGACGGCGCGCATTCTGTTCGAAGCGATGGGTGGTCAAGGTGGCGTGGTGCATCTCGGCGGGATCGCTGCCAACAACCCAGCGGTCGAGCGCCTGAACGGTCTCAAGAACGCGCTCAAGGATTTCCCGAACATCGAGTTGCTCGATGCGCAGCCGGCCGACTGGGACACGCAGAAGGGGGCCGCCCTCATGGCATCGTTCCTGACCCGCTACGGCGACAAGATCAAGGGCGTCCACTGCGCCAACGACAACATCGCCTATGGCGTCATCGAGGCCCTGCGCGCGGAAGGCATCGAGGACATGCCGATCGTATCCTATGACGGCAATCCGGAAGCGGTGCAGATGGTGATGGACGGAAAGCTGTTGGCGACCGTCTTCACCAATCCCCACTGGGGCGGCGGCATCAGCGCGGCGCTCGCCTATCATGCGGCGATCGGCAGCTTCAAGCCCTCCGAGGAGCCGAAGGAACACCGCGAGTTCTACGGCCCGACCATTCTGGTGACGGCCAAGGATGCGGCGGAGTTCAAGGCGAAATACCTCGACTCTGTTCCGGCCTACGACTGGAAGGACTTCTGGGGCCCGTCGAACGGGCAGATCCAGTACTGACCCTCGACCGGCAGGGCGGCAGCCTCGGGGTTGCCGCTTCCTTCCCCTTGTGACCTTCAAAAAGAGGGGTGTCTGACGTGACACGTCGCCTATCGCGCGAAACCTTAATCAAATGGGCGCCGCTCCTGGTGCTGATTGCGCTGGTGATCTTTTTCACCGCGCTCAACCCGACCTTCTTTTCCCTGCGGAACTTCGCCCGCATCGCGATTGCGGCGGCTCCGGCGCTCATGGTTGCCGTCGGCGTTACCTTCATCATCGTCATGGGTTCGATCGACCTTTCCATGGAAGGAACTGTCTCCCTGACTGCGGTCGCCTTCGCTTTCGTCTTTGCCTATTTCGGTGGCTCGCTCGGCCCGTCCGGTTGGATCGCCATTCCGCTGGCCCTGATACTCGGCGGCATGATCGGGCTACTGAACGGACTGGTCCATGTGAAACTCAAGATCCCGTCCTTCATGGCAAGCCTTGCCATGGGTTTCGTCGGGACCGGTGCTGCCATCCTGCTGACCGGTGGTGATATCGTGAAGGTGAGCGATGCGACGTTCCGCGGCCTGTTGACCGTGCGCTGGCTCGGTTTCCCGCTGATGGTCTACGTCGCCGGCTTCTTCCTCCTCGTCGCCTGGTTCATCCAGACCCATACGACGCTTGGTCGCAACTTCTACGCCGTTGGCGGCGGTGAGGATCTCGCTCACGCGTCCGGTCTCAACGTCACCAGGGTTCGCGTTACCGGCTTCGCGCTTGCCGGCGTCTTCTATGCCATTGCCGCGATCCTCGTGGTGGCGCGTATCGGCCAGGCGGAATCGGTGACCGGCGCGAACTTCATGTTCGTTTCCATCACCTCGGTGGTTGTCGGTGGCGTGGCACTATGGGGTGGCATCGGTGGCGTCTGGAATGCACTCGTCGGCGTGCTGATCGTCAATGTCATCGACAACGGGATGGTCGTCATCGGACTGCCCGACTTCATTCAGGACGGCATGCTCGGCCTGCTCGTCATTCTTGCCGTCGTGCTTTCGACCGATCGCAAGATGCTTTCCTTCGTCAAGTGAGGCACGCCATGTACGAGCTCAAGGCCGTCGACAAGAAATTCCCGGGCGTACATGCGCTGAAGGCCATCGACTTTCACATCAAGCGCGGCGAGATCGTCGGACTTGTGGGGGAGAACGGTGCCGGCAAATCCACTCTGATGAAGGTGATCTATGGCGCCTATCAGCCGGATGGCGGCAAGGTCCTCATCAACGGAACGCCCGTTCGCTTTGCCAATCCGCGCCAGGCGATGGAGAAGGGCATCGGGATGGTGTTCCAGGAACAGTCCCTGATCCCGAACCTCACCGTCATGGAGAACATCTTCCTCGGTTACGAACGGCAGTTCACCCGCTTCGGTGTCGTCGACTGGAAGGCCATGGCGAAAGCCGCACGCAGGCAGCTTGCCAAAGTGAAACTCGACATCGAGCCGGCCACGGTGACGTCGAAGCTCTCCTTCGCCCAGCGCCAGCTCGTCGAACTTGCCAAGGTGCTGACGCTCGAGGAGCGGGTGGAGGGTGATCTCGTCATACTACTCGACGAGCCGACCTCCGTTCTTTCGAAAGAAGAGGTGCAACTGCTTTTCAAGCTGGTCCGGGAACTGGTGACGCGAGCTTCCTTCATCTTCGTTTCGCACCGCATGGACGAAGTGATGGAACTGTCCGACCGCATTTATGTGATGAAGGATGGTGAAGTCGTGGACGTCGTTGACCGCGGTGCCGCCCCGCCCGAGGCCATCCAGCACAAGATGGTCGGCCGCAACGTCGACAAGCAATATTACCGTGAGCACCTGCAGAAGCCCTTCGACACTTCAAAGGTACTCGTCGAGATGGAGGGTGTCGGGCTTCCCGGTCGCATCCAGGATATATCGCTCAAGCTCCACGCCGGCGAAGTGCTTTGTCTTGTCGGCACGGAAGGTTCCGGTCGCGAGGCAATCCTCAGGACGATCTACGGCATGCTGACGCCGACCACAGGTCGGCTGAGCATCAAGGGCAAGGATGCGGCCGATCTTTCGCCTCGGCAATCGGTTGCCCGCGGCGTCGGCTATGTTCCTCGTGAGCGCAAGATCGAGGGCATTGTCGCCGGAATGAATGTTTACGAAAACATGACCCTGTCGCAACTGAAGCAGCGTTCGAAGAGTGGCGTTCTGCGGGTGGCGGAGGAGCGGGCGCTCGCCCGCGAATGGATCAAGAAACTGTCGATCAAGGCCCATTCGGAGTTCGCCGATTGCGGCAATCTTTCGGGCGGGAACCAGCAGAAGGTGGTCCTTGCCAAATGGCGTTCCGCCGGTTCCGACATCATGCTGCTCGACCACCCGACGCGCGGCCTCGACATTGGCGCCAAGGAGGATGTCTACGACATGATCCGCGCCATGAACGCGGCGGGCGTTGGCATCGTACTGGTCGCCGACACGCTGGAAGAGGCGATCGGCCTCTCGCACACCATCATCGTCGTCAAGGACGGGCGTATTCAGAAGCAATTTGGATGCGAGCCGGGCGCCAAGCCCACGCCCTATGACCTGCTGCACTATATGATCTGAGGGACCAATGGATATTCAGCGCCTCAAACCGCACCTTCCCTGGATAACACTCCTCGTGCTCGTCGCCATCGTCGGCATCACGGATCCAGGCTTCCTTCGACCAACAAACCTGCTCGGCATTGCCGGTGATATCGTGCCGCTGTTCATCATGGCGCTCGGCCTCACCTTTGCCATCTATATCGGCGGCATCGACCTGTCCGCCCAGTCGATGGCGAACATGGTGACGGTCATCGCCTCCGTGTATCTCGCGTCGCTCGGCGCCTGGGTTGCTGTCCTTTGCGTGGTTGCCGGCTTTCTTCTCGGTACGCTTTCCGGCTTTGTGACCACACGGCTCTACGTGCCGTCCTTCATCTCGACCTTGGCGGTAGGGGGTGTGGCTTTCTCGGTCGCGCAGTGGCTTTCCGGGCAGCGCGCGCTCAATATGGATGCCGCCCAGCGCAATGAAACTTTCGGCTGGATGATCGGTCATACCTGGGGCGTCCCCAACGAACTTCTGATTGCCGCGGGGCTCGTTGCTCTCTGCCTCTTCATCGAGCGGCGCACGACGCTCGGTCGCGTTCTGAAGGCGGTCGGTGCCGGCGAACTGGCCGCCGCCGCGTCCGGCCTCGATGTCGCGCGCTACAAGATCCTCGCCTTCGCAATCTCGGGCGCGCTTGCTTCGATCGCCGGCCTTCTTTTCGCGGTAAAGCTTTCAGGCGGCGCACCGACCATCGCCAACGGGTTCCTGTTGCCGGCAATCGTTGCGGTGCTGGTCGGCGGTACGCCTTTGACGGGCGGTGTTGGTGGCGTGATGAACACGGTCGTTGGCACTTTGATCGTCGCGGTCATTCGTTCTTCGATGCTTTATTTCGAGATCGACGCGACCCGCCAGCAGATTGTCTTCGGTATCGTGTTGATCGTCGCCATCGCCCTGACGATCGACCGCGCCAAGCTGCGTACCGTGAAGTAGGGGGCAGCCATGACGACGATGCGTGCGGCCGTTCTGACCGCCCCGAAGCGTTTCGAGGTTCGAGAGGTGGCGATGCCAGCAGTCGGTCGGGACGATGTGCTCGTCCGGATCGCCCGTACCGGCATCTGCGGCACGGATCTGCATATTTTCAACGGTCACTATGCGGCCGATCGGCTTCCGCTCATTCCCGGCCACGAGTTCTGCGGCACCGTCGCAGAGCGTGGTGCCAATGTCCGCCACCTTACGGTCGGAACGCGCGTGGTCGTCGATATCAACATCGGTTGCGGCTGCTGCTTCTGGTGCCGCCGCAACGAGGTGCTGAACTGCGCCGAGGTCACGCAGGTCGGCATCGGTCGGGATGGCGCCTTTGCCGAGTATGTCGCCGTTCCCGCAAGGCTGGCGATTCCGGTCGATGCGGATATTGCCGACGCGGTGCTTGCGCTTACCGAGCCGGTCGCCTGCGTCGTTCGCGCGGCGCGAAAGGCGAAAGCGACCTTCGGCCAGTCGGTTCTCATTTTCGGTGCGGGGCCGATCGGCAACCTGCATGTGCAGATGATGCGGCTCGTAGGTGCTGCGCCGATCATCGTCGCCGACCTTTCGCCGGAACGTTGCCGGATGGCCGTCGAGGCGGGGGCGGACGCGGCGGTATCCGATCCTGCCGAACTCAAGACCGTCGTTCAGAGGATGACGAGCGGACGCGGCGCGGATCTGGTGATCGAAAGTGTCGGCAATCGCAAACTCTACCAACAGGCGTTCGACCTTATGCGCCGCGGTGGCCACGTCGCCTTTTTCGGTATCACGCCGCCGGGGGACACCGTGCCTCTCGACAGCCTGCGAACGGTGCTGGAAGAAGGTAGCCTCAAAGGTTCTGTCGCCGGCATGGGGGAGGATATGCACGACGCGCTCACCCTCCTGTCGCATGATCGGTTCCGAACGCAGGATTTCACGAAGGCAAGCTATCCGCTTGAGGCCATCCAGGAGGCTTTCGAAACGATCGGCGAGCGGCCCCAGCACTTGAAGACCCAGATCGCCATCGCGGCGTAAACTATCGAAGTGGAGGTACCAGATGGACCAGAAGAATACGTTTCTCGCTCCCCCGTCCGCAGCGCGCAGCTTCGGTTTCTTCGTCGACGAGCAGTGGAAAGAAGGAGCCGATCACTTCGAACGCAAGTCGCCCGGCCATGGCACACCGGTCACCCGTACCGTTCGCTGCACGGTCGATGACCTCAATATGGCTGTCGCCGCAGCGCGCAATGCGTTCGAGGATCGCCGCTGGTCCGGGCTCTCCGGTGCCGCGCGCGCTGGCGTTCTCCTGCGGGTCGCCGAAGTCCTGCGACGACGCCGGGATGAGATCGCCTATTGGGAGACACTTGAAAACGGCAAGCCGATCTCCCAGGCGCGTGGCGAGATCGACCATTGCATCGCCTGTTTCGAGGTTGGCGCCGGTGCCGCGCGCCTCCTGCACGGCGACAGCTTCAACTCGCTCGGTGACGACCTCTTCGGAATGGTTCTGCGCGAGCCGATCGGCGTCATCGGTCTGATCACGCCCTGGAACTTCCCGTTCCTGATTCTCTGCGAGCGCGTGCCCTTCATCCTGGCGTCCGGCTGCACGATGGTGGTGAAACCGTCCGAAGTTACCTCTGCGACCACGCTGCTTTTGGCGGAAGTTCTGGCCGAGGCCGGTCTGCCTGCCGGGGTCTACAATGTCGTCACCGGTTCCGGCCGCACGATCGGCCAGGCGCTGGCCGAACACCCTGACGTCGACATGCTCTCATTCACGGGGTCGACGGCGGTGGGCCGATCCTGCGTCCATGCAGCTGCCGACAGCAACTTCAAGAAGCTTGGCCTGGAGCTCGGCGGCAAGAACCCCATCATAGTCTTCGCCGATTCCGATCTCGAGGACGCGGCTGACGGCGCTGCCTTCGGCATCAGCTTCAACACCGGGCAATGCTGCGTTTCGTCGTCGCGCCTGATCGTCGAGCGCTCGGTCGCGGCGGAGTTCGAGAAACTACTTGTCGAGAAGATGAAGAAGATCCGCGTCGGCGACCCGCTCGACGAGGGCACGCAGGTCGGTGCCATCACCACCGAGGCGCAAAACGCCACGATCCTAGACTATATCGCCAAGGGCAAGGCCGCGGGTGCAACGCTTCTCGCGGGTGGTAGCGCGATCGATCTCGGCCATGGCCAGTATATCGCGCCGACGCTCTTCTCCGGCGTTTCGCGCGACATGGCGATCGCACGCGACGAAATCTTCGGGCCGGTTCTGTGCTCGATGCATTTTGACACGGTGGAAGAGGCCATCCAGCTCGCCAACGACACGGTGTACGGCCTTGCTGCGAGTGTGTGGACGAAGAACATCGACAAGGCGCTGACGGTGACGCGGAAGGTGCGCGCTGGCCGCTTCTGGGTCAACACGATCATGGCAGGCGGTCCTGAAATGCCGCTCGGCGGTTTCAAGCAGTCCGGTTGGGGCCGTGAGGCGGGCATGTACGGGGTAGAGGAATATACCCAGGTCAAGTCCGTTCACGTCGAGATCGGCAAGCGTTCGCATTGGATTGCATGATGTCGAAAGGCTATGATTATGTGGTCGTCGGCGGCGGCTCGTCCGGTTGCGTTTTGGCGGCGCGGCTCTCCGAAAATCCGTCGGCGCGCGTCTGCCTCATCGAGGCAGGTGGGCGCGACAGCCACCCGTTGATCCACATGCCCGTCGGCTTCGCCAAGATGACCGCTGGCCCCTTGACCTGGGGGATGAAGACGGCGCCCCAGAAACACGCCAACAACCGTGAAATCCTCTACGCTCAGGCAAGGGTGCTCGGCGGCGGCTCCTCGATCAACGCCGAGGTGTTTACGCGTGGGCATCCTGGTGATTATGACCGCTGGGTCGAGGAGGGCGCCGAAGGCTGGGGCTTCAAGGATATCCAGAAGTACTTCCTGCGCTCCGAGGGCAATTCGATCCTCGCCGGCGCATGGCACGGAACGGACGGTCCGCTCGGCGTGTCGAACATTCCCGAGCCACAGCGCACGACGCGTGCCTTCGTGCAGAGTTGCCAGGAGCTCGGCATACCCTACAACCCAGATTTCAACGGCCCGGTTCAGGAAGGTTCGGGTGTCTACCAGACCACGACGCGCAACAACCGCCGTTGCTCTGCAGCGGTCGGATATCTGCGGCCGGCCCTGAAACGCAACAACCTCCCGGTCATCACCGGCGCGCTCGTGCTGCGCGTCGTCTTCGAAGGGCGGCGTGCCGTCGGGGTCGACTATCAGGTCGACGGCAAGCGGATGATCGCGCGCGCTGACAGCGAGGTGCTGCTGACCTCGGGTGCGATCGGCACGCCGAAGCTGATGATGCTTTCAGGGATTGGGCCTGCCGCAGCGCTTCGCAGTCACGGCATCGATGTGGTCCAGGACCTGGCCGGCGTTGGCGAGAACCTGCAGGACCACTTCGGCGTCGACATCGTCGCCGAGCTGAAGAACCACGACAGCCTCGACAAGTACAACAAGATGCACTGGTCAGCCTGGGCGGGCCTTCAATACATGCTGTTCAATTCCGGCCCGATCACCTCCAACGTGGTGGAGGGCGGGGCATTCTGGTACGGCGACAAGAGCAGTCCCTATCCGGATCTGCAGTTCCATTTTCTGGCCGGTGCGGGAGCGGAGGCCGGCGTGCCGAGCGTGCCGAAGGGTTCTTCCGGCATCACGCTCAACTCCTATACATTGCGCCCGAAGTCGCGTGGGACCGTGACGCTGCGTTCGGCGGATCCGCGCGATCTTCCGATCATCGATCCGAACTTCCTCGCCGACCCGGAAGATGTGAAGATCTCGGTCGAAGGGGTGAAGATCAGCCAGGAGATTTTCAACCAGCCGTCCCTGCAGAAATACATCAAGGTCAGGCACTTCCCGAGCCGCGAAGTCCGCACGAACGCCGATTACGTCGCCTATACTCGGCAGTATGGCCGCACGTCCTATCATCCAACCTGCACCTGCAAGATGGGGCGCGACGAGATGTCGGTGGTGGATCCGCAACTGCGCGTGCATGGCCTTGACGGCATTCGCATCTGCGACAGTTCCACCATGCCGAGCCTGGTAGGCTCCAACACCAACGCGGCAACGATCATGATCGGAGAAAAGGCTGCGGACATGATCCGCGGCAATGCCTGATCGGGCCTTGGCCGATATTGAAGGAAGGGCGGCCCTGGAGCCGCCCTGTTTGCATCAGTCCCACTCCGGGACCCAGGGCAGTTGTCCTAGCTTGATGATGCGGTAGCCAGTGGCCGTCAATGCGTCGATTCTGCCCATGTCTATCGACGAGAGCGTGAAATCCATGATGTCGAAGTTCGCACGGATATTTTCCGGCTTGGTGGACATGGTGTTCAGCGGCACGCCCCTCTGCAGGATCCAGTGCAGTGCCACCTGCGCAGCCGACTTGCCGTAGGCCTCGCCGATCTTGGCGAAAAGGCCGTGCTTGAAAATCTCGCCGCGCGCGATCGATGCATAGGACGAGATCGAGATACCCGTCTCCGCGGCAGCTGCGAGCAATTTTTCCTGGTTGATCAGCGGATGGAATTCCACCTGGTTGGTCACGAGCGGCACATCGACGATGGAGCGCGCCTCTCGCATCATGGCTGCCGTGTAGTTTGAAACGCCTATCGATCTGGTCAGCCCTCGTTCCAGTGCGGATCGAAGCATACGGAGCGAGGGCGCGATCTCTCCGTTGGCCGGTGGCCAGTGCAGCAGAAGAACGTCGACGCAGTCTGTCTTCAGTGCCGCAAGGCTCGCCTCGACCGAGGGGATGAACTTCTCTTCCGTGTAATTGTCGGGATGCACTTTCGTGGTGATGCAAAGCTCGTGACGAGCAGTCCCACATTCTGCCAGCGCGACGCCGGTGTCGGCCTCGTTGCCATACATCTGCGCCGTGTCGAAGGCTCGGTAGCCGACGTCGATTGCGGCTTCAATCGCGCTTCGCAATTCGTTCCCCTTCAGCGGATAGGTGCCGAAGCCGCGCTGAAAGCTCTTCTGAAAATAGATGTTCATGTCTCCCCCTTGGTTGGCCGTTGAGCCGGCATCGCTTCCCGGCAGTCCGAAAATCGTGTTTGCCGGCTTGTCTTGCCTGTAATTAACATATAACTAGTTAGTTACTTCAGGCAATGAAAAACGGAGGTTCGGGCTATGAAGAAGGTGAAGAGCGCGCAGGAGGCGGTCCGGCTCATCAAGGACGGCTCCATCATTGCCGTGAATTCTTCTTCGGGCCTGTGCTGCCCGGATGCCGTGTTGAAGGCACTCGGCGAACGCTTCGACAATGAGGGGCATCCGCGCGGCCTTACCTCCATTCATCCGATCGCTGCCGGCGACTTCTTCGGTACGCGCGGCGTCGACCACATCGCCAAGCCCGGGATGCTGGTGAAGATCATCGGCGGTTCCTATCCCTCCGGGCCGAGCAATGCTGAACCGCCGCTCGTCTGGCAGATGATCCTGAAAGAAGAACTCGCCGCCTTTAACGTGCCCTCCGGCATCGTTTTCGACATGCTGCGCGAAGGCGCTGCCAAGCGTCCGGGTGTATTGACGAAGGTGGGCATGGAGACCTTCGTCGATCCAGAGCAGGACGGCTGTGCGATGAACGCCAGCGCGCGTGCCGAGCCGATCGTCAAGCGCGTGTCATTCGAGGGCGAGGACTGGCTCCATTTCCCGGCCATCCGCCCCGATGTGGCGATCATCCGTGCAACGACCGCCGACGAAAAGGGCAATCTGACCTTCGAGCAGGAGGGCGCGACGCTTGGCGCGATGGAAATGGCGCTCGCCGCAAGGAACTCCGGCGGCCTAGTCATCGCGCAGGTCAAGCGCGTGGCGGCAAGCGGCTCGCTTCGTCCGCACGATGTACGCGTCCCCGGCATCCTCGTCGATATCATCGTCGAGGCGCCGGACCAGTTGCAGACGACGGCGACGCCCTATGATCCGGCAATCTCAGGCGAGCTGTTCCGACCGCTCGAAACTTTCCGCACGCCGGCGCTTGACGTCGGCAAGGTCATCGCGCGCCGGGTGGCGCAGGAGCTTCAGGACGGTTGGGCCGTCAATATCGGCTTCGGCATTTCGGCCAACGTGCCGCGCATTCTCATCGAGGAAGGTCATCACGGCAAGGTCACCTGGGTGATCGAGCAGGGCGCGGTCGGCGGCGTTCCGCTTCTCGACTTCAAGTTCGGTTGCGCGTCGAACGCCGAGGCCTTCGTCGCTTCGCCGCACCAGTTCTGCTATTTTCAGGCGGGCGGGTTTGACTGTTCGCTGCTGTCCTTCCTCGAGATCGACGCGGAGGGCTCGGTCAATGTCAGCCGTCTTGCGGCCACCCCGCACCGCACCGCCGGTGCTGGCGGTTTCGTCGACATCACGTCGCGTGCGAAGAAGATCGTCTTTTCCGGCAACTTCAATGCCGGCGCAAAG
This sequence comes from Ensifer sp. SSB1, assembly GCF_016652895.1. NCBI lineage: Bacteria > Pseudomonadati > Pseudomonadota > Alphaproteobacteria > Hyphomicrobiales > Rhizobiaceae > Ensifer > Ensifer sp. SSB1. Next base: position 7,638 of record NZ_JAEPRP010000121.1, on the reverse strand, counting down.
ATGCGCGTCGACGATGGCCGGCTGGTCATCGACAAGGAGGGGCGCATCGCCAAGTTCGTGCCGAAGGTGGATCAGGTGAGCTTCTCCGGCAAGCGCGCCCGCGCTCAAGGGCAGGATATCAGCTACGTCACGGAACGTTGCGTCATCCGCCTCGATAGCCAGGGGCTGATCGTCACCGAGGTTGCCCCGGGTCTCGACCTTCAACGGGATGTCCTCGATCAGGCGGCGACGCCCCTTCGGGTTTCGAAGACGCTGAAGAGGATGGACAGTGCGTTGTTTCACCCGGAAGTCATGGGTCTTACGCTGTGAGCGACCCGCGGATTGAACTTGCCGTCAAGGATCGCGTCGCGCGGCTGACGTTGCGCCGCCCTGAGAAGCTGAATGCGATCGATGCGGACATGGTGGACGCGCTTTTACTGGCCTGTCGCGCCATCGAACGTTCGGATGCCCGCGTCGCCATCCTCTCTGGTGAAGGCGAGAGATCCTTTTGTGCCGGTGGTGACATCGACGCATGGAGCAGTCTCGATCCCGATGCGTTCTCTCGACGCTGGCTGCGTGACGGGCACGATGCCTTCGACGCTCTGGCGCGGCTTTCCGTGCCGCTGATCGCGGTCTTGAACGGCCATGCGCTTGGCGGTGGACTGGAGCTTGCTGCCTGTGCCGATCTGCGCATTGCGGAGACGCATGTGAAGATCGGCCAGCCGGAACCGGGTCTTGGTATCATCCCCGGCTGGTCGGGCACCCAGCGCGCCTCGCGGCGTTTCGGAGCGCAGCTGGTGCGGCGCATGGCGCTTTTCGGTGAAGTCTACGGCGCCGAGGAGGCGCTGGCGCTCGGACTGGTCGACAGGGTCGTCGCAACAGGCGAAGGGCAAGCTGCCGCCGATGCTGCTGCCCTACGCGTGCTGCAACGTTCGCCGCGCGCGACGGAACTCACGAAGATGCTGATCAATGCGGCCGAGGGCGAGGAAGGCGAACGCGTCGTCGAGGCGCTCGCGGGCGCGGTGGCGGCAGCGTCGAGCGATCTGACGGAAGGTCTGGCGGCCTATCGCCAGAAGCGTTCGCCCGAGTTCAGAAGATAGAACGGTGCCGTTCGCCAGCCCCGGCGACTCGGCCCATCACGGCGGTGTCTCATGAAACCTGACGACAAGGAATTCCTTGCGGACCTCTTTCGCGCAGCGATCGAGGCTGCGGACCCGGAAAATGCGCTGCGCGCCAATCTTCCGGGTGTGCCGCGTGGGCGTACCGTGGTCATCGGCGCGGGCAAAGGTGCAGCGCAACTTGCCGCCGCTTTCGAAAGGGTTTGGCCGGCCCGGCTCGAAGGAGTTGTCGTGACACGCTATGGCTATGCCGTTCCGTGTGAGCGCATCCGCGTGCTCGAGGCCGCCCACCCTGTGCCCGATGCAGCCGGACTTAAGGCCACCCAGGCGCTTTTCGAGGCCGTGCAGGACCTAACGGAAGACGACCTCGTGGTCGCCTTGATCTGCGGCGGTGGCTCGGCACTGCTGCCATCCCCGCCGGGAGCGCTCATGCTGGAAGACGAGACGATGTTGAACGAAGCGCTGCTTGCAAGTGGCGCGCCGATCTCGGTCATGAATGCCATCCGCAAACAGGTTTCGGGCATCAAGGGCGGGCGCCTTGCGGCCGCCTGTCATCCGGCAAGGGTCGTGACATTGGTGGTGTCGGATGTGCCGGGCGACGATCCGGCGCAGGTTGCCAGCGGACCGACAATTCCAGATGAGACGGACCGCGCGCAGGCGCGCAAACTGGTTAAAGCCTGGGGCATCGCCCTTCCGCCCCGCGTTGCCGCGTGGCTGGAGGACGATGCCGGTCTGGTGCCGTTGCCGAGCGATCCGGTCTTCTCCGGCAACGAGGTACGGGTGATCGCCTCGGCCAGCCTTTCACTCGAGGCCGCTGCTGCCCGCGCCGCCTCACTTGGTGTCCCCGCGGTCATCCTGTCCGATTCCGTCGAGGGTGAAGCTCGTGATGTCGCCCGCGTTCACGCGGCGATTGTCCGGGAAGTCGCAAGGCGCGGCCGTCCGTTCTCACGCCCTACGGTCATTCTCTCGGGTGGAGAAACCACCGTCACGATCAAAGGGGGCGGCAAGGGCGGGCGCAACACGGAGTTTCTGCTGTCGCTTGCTCTTGCAGCCGAGGGGGTCGGCTTTGCGGCGATCGCCGCCGACACCGACGGCATTGACGGTTCCGAGGACAATGCCGGCGCCTTTGCCGACGGGCTCAGCATGGAGCGCTTGCGAAAACTGGGATGGGATCCTGCAGCATTGCTGGCCAACAACGATGCCTGGACAGCATTCCACCACCTCGACGACCTGTTCGTCCCCGGGCCGACCGGAACCAACGTCAACGATTTCAGGGCGGTTCTGATCCGATAGCAGGACCCGCGCCGTTACCGGCGCGGGATCGTCGCTGCGTCAGGCTGGAACGGGTGCGTCTTCGCGCAGCAGGCCCGTGTGCTTCAGGTCTGCCCAGAAGTCTGCGGGGATCGGATGCGAGAACCAGGCAAGGTTTTGTTCCAGCTGCTCAAGCGTGCGCGTGCCAGCCATGAAGGATGGGACGGCGGGGTGGGCGACAACGAACTGCAGGGCGGCTGCGGCGAGCGGCACGTCGTGCGTGGCGCAAACGGCTTCGATCTTCGCAACCTTTTCTAGAATCTCGCGCGGCGCAGGCGCGTAGTTGTACTTGGCGCCCTCCTTTGCGCCGGTCGCAAGGATCCCCGAGTTGAAACCGCCGCCCACGACGACGGCCGCGCCGCGCTCCTGGCAGAGCGGCAGGAAGCTATCGAGCGCTTCCTGTTCCAAGAGCGTATAGCGCCCCGCCAGCAGGAAGCAGTCAAAGTCATGGCGCCGTAGCGCCTCATGGCACACCTGCCATTCGTTGACGCCGACGCCGATCGCCGTCACGACCTTTTCTGCCCGAAGCCTTTCCAACGCCCGCCATGCGCCGTCCATCGCCTGCTCGAAAACTTCCGGCTGTTCGCTGCCGCGCGTGAAGACGTCGATGTCGTGAATGAAGCACATGTCCATGCGCTCCAGCCCAAGCCGTTGAAGGCTGTCTTCGAAGGCGCGCATCGTTCCGTCGTAGCTATAGTCAAAATGCATCGTGAAGGGTGCTGCATTCGTCCACGGGGCAAAATCGATGCTGTCGCGCCGCGCCGGGCGCAGGCGCCTGCCGACTTTTGATGCGAGCACGAAGTCGTCGCGCGTTTTCCAGCGCAACGCGTGTCCGGTGCGCAACTCGGCTAGGCCGTGGCCATACATCGGCGCTGTATCGAAGAAGCGGACGCCGGCCTCCCAGGCGCGGGCGAACATCGCTTCCGAGGTCGCCTCGTCGATCTCGCGAAATATGTTGCCGAGCGGTGCGGTTCCGAACCCGAAAGCCGTGACCTCCAGATCCGTTCGCCCGAACTTCCGCTTTTCACCAGGATGCATATTTTCCTCCATAAGTAACCGAATGGTGAATAGTATGCATGCCGCTAAACCGCTGTGCAAGCAGCTTCGTTTCCGTGCTCGGAGTTTTTCGGCTTGACGCCAACCGACTTCGGAATATATGTAACTAGATAGTTACTAGAGATGAGGCGAGGCTGATGTATCTCACCGAAACGCAGGAGCAGGTGCGCGATATGGCGCGTGCCTTTGCCGACGAAATGATCCGCCCGATGGCCGAGGAACTTGATCGCGAGGAGCGCTTCCCGGCGGGGCTTTACGACGAGATGGCAAAGCTTGGCCTTTTCGGCATTGGCGTGCCGGAGGAACTTGGCGGGCCGGGATTCGATACGCTGACCTACGCACTTGTGATGGAGGAACTCAGCCGCGGCTACGCTTCGGTCGCAGACCAGTGCGGACTGATCGAGCTCATCTCGACGTTGCTCGTCCGTCACGGAACGGAAAGCCAGCAGGCGATGCTTCCGGACATCCTCGGTATGCGGACCAAGGTTGCCTATTGCATCACCGAGCCGGAAGCCGGCACCGACGTTTCGGGCATTCGCACCACGGCCGAGCGTGATGGCAACGGCTGGCGGCTCAATGGCGGCAAGATCTGGATCCATAACGCGCCGGTCGCTGACTATGGCTTCGTACTGGCCAGGACCGACAAGGAAGCGGGTAACCGCGGCATGTCGATCTTCATCGTCGATCTGCATGCGGCAGGCGTCGAAAAGGGACCCAAGGAACACAAGATGGGTCAGCGGGCGAGCCAGGTCGGCGCGCTGAACTTCGACGACGTCAAACTATCGGCCGACGCCCTGCTGGGCACGGAAGGGCGCGGCTTCCACATGATGATGTCGGTGCTCGACAAAGGTCGGGTCGGCATCGCATCGCTCGCGGTCGGTATCGCCCAGGCCGGGCTTGAAGCAGCGTTGGACTATGCCGGCACGCGCAAGCAGTTCGGCAAGGCCATCGCCGATTTCCAGGGCGTGCAGTGGCTGCTTGCCGATATGGCCAAGGATATTGAGGCTGCGCGCCTGCTCGTCTACTCCGCCGCCTCCAAGATCGACAGCGGCGCGGATGCCACCAAAGCGTGTTCCATCGCCAAGTGCTTTGCCGGCGATGTCGCCGTGCAGCGCACGGCCGATGCCGTGCAGGTCTTTGGCGGCTCCGGCTACATTCGCGGCTTCGAAGTCGAGCGCCTCTACCGCGATGCCAAGATCACACAGATCTATGAGGGCACGAACCAGATCCAGCGCATGATCATCGCGCGCGAACTCCTGAAGAAGGGTGCACGGGCATGACCGGCTTGGACCGTCGCCCGGTCGCGCTGGTGACCGGCTCCTCGCGCGGCATCGGGCTTGCTGCCGCGGAAGCCCTGGCGCGGGAGGGATTTGCCGTCGCCATCAACGGATTGCCGGATGATGCGGAGCTGCCGGCAGCCGTCGAGCGTATTGCCGCCCTTGGCGCTCCGGTCATGGCTGCAGCTTTCGATGTCGGTGCGATTGCAGGTCACGATGCTGAGCTTGCAGCCATTGAGGCCGAGTTCGGCCCGATCACCACGCTCGTCAACAATGCGGGGGTCGGTGTTCTCAGGCGAGGCGACATGCTGGAGGTGTTGGAGGAGAGCTGGGATCGCTGTTTCGCCGTCAACACAAAAGCGATGTTCTTCCTGAGCCAGGCTTTCGCCCGCCGTCTGCTTGCCCGCAGCAAGGGGCCGCTCTTCCACTCGATCATCAACGTCACCTCGTCGAATGCCGTCGCCGTGGCCGAACAGCGGTCGGAATATTGCGCATCGAAAGCCGCCGCCGCGATGGTTTCGAAGGCGCTCGCCGTCCGGCTCGGACGCGAAGACATTGCCGTCTACGACGTTCAACCGGGCCTGATCGCCACGGAGATGACCGCACCCGTCATCGACGCCTACCGCGAGCGCGCGGAGCAGGGGCTCACGCTCTTTCCGCGCGTCGGAAGGCCCGAGGAAGTCGGCGCCCTGATCGCTTCGCTTGCGACGGGACGACTCCCCTACACCACCGGAATGACGATCCCGGCCGATGCCGGCATGCTCGTCCCGCGCTTTTGAGGTTCCAATGAAAATCGCGCTTCCCGATACCGATGGCCGCCTTTCTGATTATGTCCTGAGCGGCAAGCCGATCGCGGCTGCGAGGCTCGGCCGGAACCCGGCCCGCGTCGTCTATTCCGCGGCCCATGTGGTGGCCGACCCGTTCGCGGCCAGTGACCCGTCCGGCCGAGCCGCCGTCGATTGGGAAAAGACGATGGAGTTCCGTCGCTATCTCGCGGGCCTCGGGCTCGGGATCGCCGAGGCGATGGATACGGCACAACGCGGCATGGGCCTCGACTGGCCGGGCGCGCTCGAACTCATCCGCCGCACACGCGAGGAGCTGCCGGACGCGCTTGTTGCCAATGGCTGCGGCACGGACCATCTCGATCTGGCGAAGGTCACCAGCATCGACGACGTTCGAAGAGCTTATCTGGAACAGGTCGAGGCGATCCAGAAAGTGGGCGGGCGCCTCATCCTCATGGCGTCTCGCGCTCTGGTGCGGGTCGCGCAGCGACCGGAAGATTACATCAAGGTCTATTCCGAGGTGCTGGCCGCCTGCGACGCGCCTGTGATCCTGCACTGGCTCGGCGAAATGTTTGATCCGCAGCTCGCGGGCTATTGGGGTAACGGGGATTTCGACCCCGCGATGCAGACCGCACTTGCAGTGATCAACGAGAATGCGGCCAAGGTTGATGGCATAAAAATCTCGCTCCTCGACAAGGAGAAGGAAATCGTCATGCGCCGCCGGCTGCCGGCCGGCGTGAAGATGTATACGGGTGACGATTTCAACTATCCCGAACTCATCGAGGGCGACAGCGAGGGCTTTTCGCACGCCCTGCTCGGCATCTTCGATCCCCTCGCGCCCGCAGCCGCCTATGCGGTGGAGCGACTGGGGGAGGGTGATCGTGCCGGTTTCCGCGCGACGCTCGATCCGACCGTGCCGCTTGCGCGCCTGATCTTCCGCGCACCCACGCAATACTACAAGACCGGCGTCGTCTTCCTCGCCTGGCTGAACGGGTTCCAGGATCATTTCGTGATGCTGAACGGGGCGCAGGCCATGCGGCCGCTGCCCTATTTCGTCGAAGTCTTCCGTCTTGCCGATCAATGCGGGCTGTTGCGCAAACCGGAGCTCGCGGTTGAGCGCATGAAGAAGCTGCTTGCCCTTTACGGGGCATGACGATGCGGGACTTCACGACGGACCATTCCGCCCTGGCGCTGAACACCGCCAGCCTGGGTCACAATCTCGAAGGCCACGGTGCAGGGTGGTCACCTGAGCGCATCATCGATGCGTGTGCCGAGCGGGGCTTCGGCTCGGTCGTCTTCTGGCGTCGCGAGATCGGATCGCGGGCGATTGAGATCGGCGAGCGAGTGCGGGCGAGCGGCCTTTCGGTTGCCGGCCTCTGCCGGACGCCTTTTCTCGTCGGCACGGAAGCCGTTGATCGACAAAGGGTCATCGACGAGGCCAAGGCGTCGATCGACATGGCCGCAGGCCTTGGCGCATCCGTGCTGACGATTGTGGTTGGTGGTGTCCACCCGGGCACCAAGGGTACGAGCGAAAGCCTGAAGATCGTCGCCGATCGTGTCGCAGAGATCGCGCCCTATGCAGCCAGCCGCAGAGTCAGGCTGGCACTCGAGCCGCTCAATCCGGTCTATGCGGGAAACCGCTCCTGCCTGACGACGCTACGTGACGCCGTCGATATCTGTGACGCGGTCGGTGCGGCCAACCTCGGCATTGCCGTCGATGTCTACCATGTGTGGTGGGATAGCGAGGTCGCGGCACATTTGCTGCGCGCGGGTGCCGAGCGGATTTTCGGCTATCACTTGTGCGACTGGCTTGCCGACACGCGCGATGTGCTTCTCGACCGGGGCATGATGGGGGACGGCGTCGCCGATCTCAAGGCCCTGCGGCAGAGCGTCGAAGACGCTGGCTATGCCGGCCCCTGCGAGGTCGAGATCTTTTCCGCAAACAACTGGTGGAAGCGCGATCCGGGTGAAGTCCTCGACGTGATGGTCGAGCGCTTCCGCACATTCTGCTGACGATTTGGCTGCTGACGATTTGGGAGGCAAACATGAAGATCCTGGTCACGGTGAAACGTGTCGTTGACTACAACGTCAAGATCCGCGTGAAGGCAGACGGTT
>NZ_JAEPRP010000379.1:799-1037 GCF_016652895.1 Ensifer sp. SSB1 | reverse complement strand
ACATGAAGGAGGGACGGCTCCACTACGGCTACAACTTTTTCGGAAAAGAGATCTACGACGTGAGCTCTAGTGAGCCCTTGCCCACCGGAGACGTAGAGATCGAAGTCGACTACCAGCAGCAGCCCTTCAAGCCACTCGTAGAAACGAATGGTGGCGTCGCTGATCTTCGCGTCAACGGCAAGTCAGTAGCAAAGGGCAATATCGACAATGTCGTCGGGGTGCGCTTCTCAGCGACTGA
>NZ_JAEPRP010000379.1:0-789 GCF_016652895.1 Ensifer sp. SSB1 | reverse complement strand
CATCGGAATGGACCTCGGCGCGCCAGCTGTTCCGACCTACCGCGAGAAGCTTCCGTTTGCGTTCACCGGAGAGATCAATTCCGTAGAGTTTGAGCTGGCGAAGGAGCAGCCCATCTTGAAGGAGAACGGCGCAACTGTGGGTCCCGGCTCCGGCGAGGGTGGCTTCGAACGGTAGTCCAGAATGGCAGGTAGCTGCAGTTCAGCTCGTTACATCAGGACCAACGATCTGGGATGAGCGGACAAACAGCGTAGTGCTCCCTACTCGCGGAGAAGGTTACGTTCGCTGTGGGCCAGAAGCGGCCGTGATGCGAGAGCTACCCGGGTAAGGTCACGACGAGAGGTCCTTTACGCGTCGCGACGACGGTGTGCTCGTATTGCACGGTCGGCGCTCTGGGGCTACTGAAGAGCGTCCACGAATCTCCACTTTCGCCCCCATCTTCCGCCCACTCGGCGCCCAGCGAAAGAAACGGCTCTACGGTGAAAACAAGGCCTTCATTCATGATCCGCCGCTCGGTTTGAACCGGCCATGTTGGGATCTCTGTCGGCTCCTCATGCAACGAATGCCCGACGCCGTGGCTGGCAAGATTCTGAACGAGCGTATAGTGGTTTCGACGAGCGAACGTGCCGATCGCCTTTCCGATGTCGCTGAGCGGCTTGTTCGCGCCAATCTGCCTGATGCCCGTCCACATAGCCCGTCGCCCATCACGGCAAAGCCGCTCGATCGCTTTGGAGACTGGCGGCACGGCGAAAGATGCGCCCGTGTCGGCAAAAACACCATTCTTTTGCGCG
>NZ_JAEPRP010000122.1:13327-22700 GCF_016652895.1 Ensifer sp. SSB1 | reverse complement strand
ATTCCGGCGGCCCATCCCGGCAAACAGGCTGAATGGTTCCGCGAGATCATGTCGTTCCGTCCCGCCGTCCACGACGACGGCACGCTGAGCTTCCTCGGCCTTGGGGAATCCCTGGTCTTTGCGATGAACGACGGCGTGCAGATGGGGCCGGGTTTCGCTCCGCCCAAGGAAGCCCGCGACGAACTGCTGAAAGTCGCGCAGCTCGCTGCAGAACGACACATCCCCGTCGAGATCCATGCCTATACCGACGATGCCGCGAGCGCGATCCTCGACGTCTTCGAGGAGGTGCACAAGACGCACCCGCTCAACGACCTCAGGTGGTCGATCGCCCACCTCAACACCGGATCGGAACGAACCCTCGACCGAATGCAGAAGATGGGCCTCGCCTACACCGTCCAGATGGGGCCGTATTTCGAGGCTCCTGCCATCAGAGAAGCGAACGGTGCCGCGGTCGCTGCAGTTTCGCCACCGACGCGGCTCGCCATCGACAAGGGGATCATGGTGGCCGGTGGCACCGACTCCACTCGCATCGGCGTCGCCGGCGTCTGGCAGGCGATAGAATATCACCTGAGGGGGCGTTCGCTGGGAGGCACGGTGCAAAAGGCGGATGATCAGTTGTTGACGCGTGAGGAAGCGCTTCGCCTCTATACCCGCAACGCCGCTTGGATCGGCTTTGCGGAAGAGGACCGCGGCACGCTGTCCACGGGCAAGTTCGCCGATCTTGCCGTGCTTGACAAACCTTACATGACCATGCCGGTGGACGAGGTCGATACGGTCCGCTCCGTCCTGACCCTGCTCGGCGGCAAGATCGTGTACGACTCAGGCGTCGTCGAGACAGGGCGACCATAGCGCCGAGCGACGCCTGTCGGGGCACGGCCTTCCATCAGCAGCCATCGAACAGGCGCCACATTCTCACCACTCGATAACCCGATTTACGCACCCGTCTAATCCTTGACGGGCGCGTGCACTGTGAGACGCTATGACTTCACGGTTGTAGTGCGTAGGGGGCATCCAGTGAAATTCTCAAAGTCCAAGAAGAAGCATCCCGGAAAGATGCACAAGGCAATTGTAGCTGTCGGCCGCTATGATGACGGATTCGTCGGCGCATGGCGCGCCACTCCCGGTTTCTCCTATCGGGGACGATGGCTCAACGAAGGATGCCCGGGCACCTTCGAGACATGGCTCGTCAACAAGGGCGTCATGCCCAAGGTGTAACGCGGTCACTCCGAACCGGCATTCCATGAACTGCGCCGTTCGGTGGAGTGGGACATCTTGTGCCTCCATAGCAACGGAATGATGCCGCGCGCAGTCGCTGGCGCATCGTTCCAGTGCTCCAGGGGCTCGCGTGGCTGGCACGCGAGACAATGCCGACGCGCACGGCTCGACTTTAGCGTCGGGCCAGAAGCCTTCGAAGCGCCTCTTCCACCAAGGCGGGAACCCTCGCCGGATCATCCAGATATGCGATTTCGAGAAGGCCGTCGTAGAGCGCGACCAGCAAAGAAGCGGTGGCCGATGGGGCTGGGTCGCCATCGGCCGCCAGAAGTTTACTGAGCACACCATGAAACCAAGCGCGCTGGGCGTTGATGGCTTGCCGAACGGGGCTCTTCGCGTCCGGGTATTCCGCGGCTGCGTTGAGGAATGGGCAGCCCCGATAATCCCCGCCGACGACGGCGGCGCTGATGCGTCCGAAGATCACCGTGATCGTCTGAAGCGGAGGTTGCTTGGGCAGCTCTGACACAGCCTTCCGCCCCAGTTGGTCCTGCTCTTCGATGTAGGCAAGAACCAGATCGTCCTTCGACGGGAAGTGGTTATAGAACGTCGCCTTTGCGGCGCCCGCTTCGGCGATGATGCGATCGATGCCCACGCCACGGATGCCCTCGGCGTAGAAAAGGCGGGTTGCGGTATCGAGCAGGCGGCGGCGCGCAGGACTTGCTCCAGGATCGGTTTGCGGGACGGTCTTGTTCATGTCGTTGACTCTAGCAGACAGATCTGTATGCTGCATAGACAGACCTGTCTGTATTTGAGGAAATTATGCAAACGAACGGAACGGCCGGCGTCATCGAGGAGTTCAACCGGGTATTCCTTGATCGAGATCCCGCGAAACTCAAAGACCTGATCGCACCTGACTGCGTGATGGAGTCTATCCAGCCGGCCCCCGATGGCACGCGATACGTAGGCTACGACGCTTGCCTTGCATTCTGGGAGGCCCTCGCCAGCGACACCGTTGCCCATTTCGAAGTCGAAGAAACGCGCGCGCTGGGCGACCGTGCCACCATTTGCTGGCGGTTGCACTTCGGCGACGGCCAGTCGCTGCGGGGCGTCAACCTGATGCACGTCCGCGACGGCCGGATCGTCGAAGCGCTGGGATACTCGAAATTGCCGGGCCAGTCGGCTCCGCTTCCGGATTGACCCAACGCTCGAGCCATTACCCCCAGCACCCGACTGCGCCGGGACCCCTTCGAGGGCGAGGCTCTATTTCACAAAGCGAGGAAGAAAGATGAACGCCAATAGCGAAATGACCCGCAAGCTCATGGAGCGTTTCAACACCGCTTTTCAGCAGCATCGCCCTGAAGACCTCGACGATCTGATTGGCGAAGGCTGTGTTCTCGAAAACACGGCGCCGGCCCCCGATGGAGCACGCTACGAAGGGCGTGAGGCATGCCTCAATTTCTGGAAAGGGATTGCGTCCACCGCGAACCTTGTTTTCGAAGAAGAGGACATATGGGCCAGCGAAGACCGTGGAATCATCCGCTGGCAACTTCGCTGGAGCGAAGATGCAGCGGACCGGGTACGCGGCGTAAACATCATGCGCGTTCGGGACGGAAAGATCGTTGAGGGTCTGGGATATGTGAAGGGATAGGTGCGCGCCCTTGCCGCCCCTCAGCTATGCTGCGGGGCGGGTCCGCGCGACGATATCAGGCAATCTCGGGCTGCCGAAATCCACCGCGGCGGCGCGGCGGAGAGCCCGTCACAAGCCTCTGCACGGCGAGATCAGATGCGGCACACGTTGTAGAGGCTTTGGCCTCGTGGTCGCTGCAACTTTTGCGCATTATACGTGATTAGGCAAAACGAAAAGTTTTGCATCTCTAATATTCTCAATGTTATGGTCCATTCGTTTGACCCTCCCGTTCGACACGGCATCGTTGTTGGCAGGAGGAGTCATAGTCCGGGGGCATACGCATGCCGTTTAATCTGCCTCGCCTGCCGTTGCTCGCGAACCTGGATGGTTACCGTGTCGGCTGGCTGCGCAACGATATCTCTGCAGGACTTGCCATTGCCGCCGTAGGTCTGCCAAGCGCCATCGCCTACCCGGCCATAGCTGGACTGCCCGCCGAAACCGGCCTCTATGCCAGCATAACGCCGCTCATCGCCTACGCGCTTTTCGGGCCATCGCGCCAATTGATCGTTGGACCAGATGCTGCGACGATGACAGTGCTGGCCGCGGTTCTGACAACGGTTTTCGCTACGCCCGGCACCACGGTCGACCGAGTGACAGCGGCTGCGCTGCTGGCGCTGATCGTCGGCATCCTTTGCCTGATTGCCCGCCTCGTGCGGCTCGGCGTATTGGCAACCTTTCTGTCACGCCCGATCCTGACCGGTTTCTTCGCCGGCATCTCGCTGTCGATCCTTGTTGGGCAGATCAAGCGTTTTACCGGCGTCAGCATTGAGTCCGAGGGTCTGATATCGCCGGTGGTCGAACTTCTGCGCCAAGCCGGTTCGATCCATTGGCCCACCCTGGCATTTGCCTTGGCCTGCTTCGCGCTCCTGCAAGTGGCCCGCATCTATCGATCGCCCATACCAGGACCGGTCATCGTCGTCTTCGTCGCCGTGCTGCTTTCCTTTCTCTTCGACTTCGAAGGGCGCGGCATGGCGGTTGTCGGCGACATACCGCAGGGGTTACCGTCGTTTACCCTGCCGCGCCTCGGGAACCTGCCGATTGACACCCTACTGACGGGCGGAGCCGCCATCTTCCTCGTCAGTTTCGGCTCCGGTGTCATCACGGCGCGCAGTTTCGCAACGCTCGGTGGCTATCGTGTCGATCCAAATCGCGAACTGACAGGCTTCGGTGGAGCAAATTTCGCCGCCGGGCTGTTCGGGGCGTTTCCGGTGACCGCTTCGGATTCCCGTACCGCCGTGAACTTTGCTGTCGGTGGTAGATCGCAAATCGCAAGCCTGGTTGCCGCTGCGACCCTGATGGCCGTGCTCCTGTTTCTCGGCAACATTCTGCGCGTCCTGCCGATCGCAGCGCTCGGCGCTATCCTTGCGGCGACCGCACTCAGCCTGATCGACATCGAGGGCCTCAGGCGGATTTGGCGCGTCAACCGGATCGAGTTCGTTTTTGCGCTGATCGCGCTCTGGGGGCCGATCGGCCTCGGCGTCTTGAACGGCGTGGTCATCGCGATTGCCGCGACGCTGATCTATCTGCTGCTGCAGACCATGTATCCGCACGACGCGATGCTTGGCAGAATCCCCGGTCGGGACGGTTTCTACAAGCTGCATCGAGCACCGGACGCACGCCCGGTGCCGGGCTTTGGCGCCTGCATGATCCAGGACAGCCTGCTTTTCTACAACGCGGACTATGTGCGGGCGCGCTTGACGGCGATCGCCGACGAACTGCCGCCGCCTGCGCATTGGCTGGTCATCGATGCCAGTGCGATCCCCCAGATCGACAGCACCGCAGCCGAGATGCTCGGGGATCTCGCCGAGGAACTGAAGGCGCGCGACATTACGCTCGGCATGGCGGAACTGCACACGGATGCCCGCGCCCTGCTTGAGCGAGCCGGCATCATCGAAAGAATCGGACCCAACATGATCTTCGAGGGCATGGAGGACGCGCTCGACGCTTACGAAGCCCGGTACGGTGAAAGCCACGTGCCGGAAGGGGAATCTGTGGCGAACTCCAACGCCATGGGAACAGCACAAAACTTCGAAACGGGAGAGACAGATGGGAAAACACGAAGGCAAGAAAAAGAATAAGGACAAGAACGGCGCCGACAAGGTTGCCGAAGCGTCTGCACCTGCAGAAGAGCGATCATCCGGTGGCTACGCCAAGGAGCTCGCCCGGCTGCAAGAAGAGATTGCACACCTGCAGGCCTGGGTGAAGAAGACCGGCGCCCGCATCGTCATCATCTTCGAAGGCCGCGATGCTGCCGGCAAGGGCGGCGTGATCCGGCGACTTACCGAGCGCGTCAGCCCCCGCGTCTTTAGGGTAACGGCCTTGCCGGCGCCGACGGAGCGGGAAAAGTCGCAGATCTACATGCAGCGCTACATCCAGCATCTGCCGGCAGCCGGCGAAGTGGTGATCTTCGACCGCTCCTGGTACAACCGCCCGGGTGTGGAGCGCGTCATGGGCTTCACCTCCGAAGACAGCGCCCGGCGCTTCCTCGAACTCGCGCCGCGCTTCGAAGCGGCAATGGTCGAAAGCGGCATCGTCCTGCTGAAATACTTCCTCGACGTCAGCGAGAAGGAGCAGGAACGCCGGTTCCGTCAGCGCATCGCCGACCCATTGCGCCAGTGGAAGCTTAGCCCGATGGACGTCGAGTCCTATCAGCGCTGGTGGGATTATACCCGGGCTTACAACGAGATGATCCGCATGACGGACACGGAGTATGCCCCCTGGTGGATCGTGCCGTCGGATGACAAGAAGCGGGCGCGGATCAACTGCATCTCGCACATTCTTGCCTCGATCCCCTACGAACGCGTGAAGTTCACCGAGCCGGACCTCGGCAAACGCCAGAAACGACCGGATGACTTCGAGCACGACGACCACGTTCGCAGAACGGTGCCTGACGTTGCTTAAAGCGCGTAAGCCCGCGCGGAAAGGCGCGGGCTTACCGAAACGGTCGATCGTTCCCTGAGCACCGGAAATGTAGTGCCGCCGCCGCCACCGCTCACTCCGTCGCTGATGGCGGTGATGCTCAGGCCTTGTCCGGAGCCCAGTTCAGGAAGAACCCGACGTCGCCGGGCACTCCGCCCGGAAAGTTGATGATCATCGCCTTCAACTTGTAGCCTTGCGGCTTGCCGTGCTGCTGATAGCGATCGAAGAACTCCTTTGCCTTGCCCTGCAGGGTCTGCGGCCAGTCGCGATCACCGCTGTTGATGGCGCGGCCGCTGTCGGTGCATAGCTCGGACGGGAAGCTATAAACCATAGCTTCAAACTTGCCGGCCTTGACGGCGTTCGTCACAAGGCGGCGAACGATGGCGATCTCCTCCTCGGTCACCTGCTTCTTGAGGAAATCTGCGGCGAAGTCGGCGTGTTTCTCTTCCTCAATCGTCCTCAATCGCCGATCTTTGTCCATCTCCTCCATTTCCCGCTGGAGGATCTGCATTCGGAGGTCCTGTGCACTCGGAGGTGCGCCGGCATTCTTATTCTCAGCCATCACGTCGATCCACTTCAAGCAAATGGGACCACTGTGACATCGGACTACACGGTTGCCGTGCGCCGCAAGCCAAAGACGTCCCGCAAGTACATCCAAGGGAACCCGATCGGCATACCAATTCGGGGACGAAGCATTTTCGAATATGAGCCGCCTCTTGTCCGAGGTCTCTCTATTTGTTGATCTTTCTCACTTCCAAACGGGATAGCCGATGCGGGCTAATCCCCCACAAGGCTATCCTAAAATACTACAACCGCAAGAGGACAGTGACAATTCGGAATGAGCGATGAAATTCGCCGAAACGCCGGGGCGATCGCGCTTCGCCGACACAGATTTCGGCCAATCATTGACACCCCACTACAAAGCAGTCCGATCCAGACCATTGCTTATCGCCTGTGACAGGCCCGGCCCCGCCGCAACACCAAGTACCTGGAGAAGCTTCGGGTCGTTCTCGCCAAGACGTTCCTCGATCCAGCGTTTCGTCCAGTCATAGGCGTTGACGTAAAGTTCGGAATGCCGGCTCCAATCCATGAAACCGATTGCGCTCGAAATTGGCGGCGAGACGAGCATGTCCCGCTCGCCGAGCATGACCTCCTCCGGCCTGTGTGCCAACACGCTCGCCGTGATCACCTGAATCACGCTCGGGACCTTCGGCAGATTGGCACGACCAAACGGTGTGAGCATTCGCACCGCCAGTTCGGACGCCCCGGGAATGCTGTCATAGTCGATATGATGCCTCCTCGGCCCGTCGGCCCCCAAGCTCACGACGACGTTGGGTCCCGTCTTGAGTTCCTTCATCTGCTCCAGCGGCAGATTGTTCATGATGGCGCCGTCGACCAGCATGTCGCCATCGGCCGTGAAGAACGGTGGCAGGACGCCGGGGATCGAGCCCGACGCCCTGACGGCCTGCCAGAGCTTGCCCCTGCGGTGGACATATGCCAGCCGGCTGCTGAGATTGGTCGATAGCGCGAAGAACGGAAGCCAGAGGTCCTCGATCAGGATATCGCCATATTCGGCCTGAAGCGTGCGGTCGAGCACCTTGTGATCGAGCAGCGCATACTGCGGCAGGGTGAGACGGCGAAACGCACGGCTCTTCACAAAGATGAGGTGTGTACCCCGGTCGATTTCGTCGGCGTCCAGTCCGCTGGCAAAGCCAGCCATGATCGCGGCGCCCGAACTGGTCCCTCCGAGATAGTCGAAGGAAGCTCCTGCTTCGACAAACGCCCTGTAGACTCCGATATGCGCGCAGCCGAGCGAGCCCCCGCCGGCTGCGACAAAGCCTCTCGCCTCACCCAGGATAAAGCGGACCAGGCGTTCGAGATCCAACTGATCTTCCAAGGAAACGTGGTGGTGTTGGCGCACGCCGGGCCGTATGTCGAGCCATGCGGCAGTTCCGGAGACCGTTGCGGAGCGCTTCCCATGAACGAGCACCAGCCGAAGGTTGGATGGCGCATGGACCGAGAGCGCCAACGCTTCACAGGGGCTGAGGTCAGGCGGGTCGGAAGCATCGGCATACAACAGGACGTTGTCGGCCTGGCGAATACATACGCGCGTCCAGTCACTCGGCTCATCATCCGCAACATAGACAATGACATCGGCCTTGACTTCGAGATGGTTCAACCAATCCAGCACGGCTTGGTCGTCGAACGGCAAGTTGGCGAACCGGTCCTCGAGTTCTCCCTTGGCCAGAAAGATGATCCGCTTGTCCGATGCAAATGCGGCGCGGAACTGCGCTATGAAATCAGCTGAAATCCGGCTGCTGCCGGCAGGAACAATTGCCAGCGTCCGAAGCTTGCAGGGCTGCCGGATCTGCGTTGGCGGCGGAGACTGCATCGCAAACCGTCGCGCGAGAAACGTCGTCACCGACTGGCGCAGGCTGGGCAGTGCTTTGGCGGCCCTTTCGAATTGGTCGTCGCGGATTTCGAGTACGATGGAATCACGCGCCGCAACGACGGTGGCAATGCGCGGCAGCGCAGCAAAGAAGCCGACTTCGCCGACGAGTTCGCCTTGGCCAATCTCGGCAACAGGCTCAAGAACACCCTCGCGGATCACCGTGAAACGACCCGACAGAACGACGAAGAAGCGGTCCGACCGGTCTCCCTCTCGCACGAGAACCTCGCCGCGACGCAAGATCCTACGATCCGAGTTGGCGGCCAGGGCCTCCAAGGCGGCCAAAGAGGTCTGGTCGAACAACAGCGTCGCCGACAGCAGCTTGGCGGCAAGAGAACCGGTGGAGTCCATCGAACCTTCCTTGGTACAGGCTTACATCGACATTAGCGGTTCCGAGATGAATTGCCGAACGGATTTGCTGCAGACCACACTTGGCGCGTGGCTCGACGTTCTCGAGGACCGGCAATCGGACGCACGCTGCGCCACCCGACCGACCTGATGTCTCACGTAACCGGCGGCTCAAGTTGGTGGACCGACGCCCGTTCGATCTCGTCACATGGCAGCCACTGCTAGCGCTTGGTGTGGTTGTTGCTCGCCCGGTCCTGCGGTGCCACATCCGGCTTTTCGTGCCGCGTTGCCCGCGTCTCGAAAGAACCGATGACAAAGAGGACGGAGAAGGCGGAGGCGACGGCAAGGCCGGCGACGATCCAGTGACCGAAACCCACCGCAATGCCGATAGCTCCGGCGAGCCAGAGACTGGCACCGGTCGTTATCCCCTGAACTTCACCTTTGGAAAGCACGATGGTGCCGGCGGCGAGAAATGCGACACCTGCGGTCACAGCCTCCACCACCCGCAGCGGATCGATACGGACACGGTCGTCGAAGAGGCCGTTCAGCCGGACGCTTTCCAGCGAAATGATGCCAAACGCGCAGGCAGCAAGGCAGACGAGCATGTGCGTCTTTAGACCCGCCGGACGTGCCTTTGCCTCACGCTCAAAGCCAATGACTGCACCAAAGATCAGTGCGCCGAGGATTCGCGCCAGAATGATGGGATAGGGAATCTGTGAAGGCGGGAACAATTCAGCAGTGATCTGATCCAAGCGGAA
>NZ_JAEPRP010000122.1:2309-13317 GCF_016652895.1 Ensifer sp. SSB1 | reverse complement strand
CGCGAAGCCTTCGCATTGGTTCCGCATGATGGCGTCGCGCCTCACCCAGTGCGCGGACGCCAGGAGCGGCCTGTCCCCACCCCGCTCCGAAGCGAAGTCTGTTACTTAGTTGCCAAGTGCAGCCAGCGCGGCGTCCAGGCGCTCCTGCGCCTTCTTGGGATTCTTGGCGGCCTTTACGGCCTCGAGGTTGGCAGGGGCATCGCCGACCTGAACCACGCCGACCATGCCCATTCCGTAGTGCGGCGTGCACTTGACGCCGTAGACGCCGGGAGCCGTGAAGGTCACTTTGTAGTTTTCATTGACCTTGCTTTTGAAGGCCTCGGCACCATCGGGGATCATACCCTTGATGGTTTCGACATTGTGCCCCTTGTCGGTCGGGATGAAGGTGACCGTATCTCCGGGCGCAACCTTCACAGAAGCCGGCTCAAACACCATGGCTCCGTCCTTGCCCTTGTTCAGCATATGCACTTCGAAGTCTGCGGCGGCTGCAGGTGCTGCGACAAGCATTGCCGCGATGGCGATACCCAATCCGCTCTTGATTGCATTCAACATCGTCTTCTCCATTTGAGCGACCAGCCCGTGCTCGGGTTGTTCGAACAGAGAAATAGGCCCGCAATGTCCCCTCTACTTTGATGCGCGTCAAATTCGCGGCGCTTTTCCGACCCTTATTGACAATGATTAGGATTCCTATCTAAATTGCCGTCATGAGCAACAAAGTTGACAAAATTCCCTCTTTGGTGGACCGGATTAGCGACGGGCTATCGCGTGTGGCAACCGCCATGCGAAGCGAGGCCTGGACGGCGGCGGAGGCGATCGGCCTCAATCCGACGCAATTGCAGATCCTCACCTTTCTCGTGGCCCGCGATCGGAACGGTATGCGCGTCAAGCAGATTGCCGCCTATCTCGGCGTCAGCCAGCCGACGACGACGGACTCGGTCAATGCGCTCCTGCGCAAGGGCCTCGTCGAGAAGCACGCCGACCCCAGCGACGCCCGGGCTCTGTCAGTCGCGGCAACGCTCCGGGGCGAAGCCGCCGTGCGCCAGGCCGGTCAACTGGCATCGGCGACGGAGGACGCCATCGCGGCGCTCTCCAAGCTCGAGCAGGAGGACCTGCTGATGCATCTCGTCAAGATCATCCGCCGTCTGCAGTCGGCTGGCGCCATTCCGGAACAGCGCATGTGCGTCAACTGCCGCTATTTCCGCCCCCATGTCTACGACGATCCGAAAGCACCGCATCATTGCGCGTTCGTCGATGCCGCCTTCGGGCCGGCGGAGTTGCGCGTCGACTGCGGTGAATTCGAAGGCGCTGACGCCGCGGACCGGGACGCCGCGTGGCGGATTTTCAACCGCGGCGCGGCCTGAAATGAGTTTGAAAGGAAACACATGCGCCGGCAACCGAACCCGGCGAAAGACCGAGAGAGCAGCCATGCTCTCGCCCTCAGCTTCAACATCGGACCCCGTAAGCAACGTTCTCAGTACTGCGAGCGGGTGCCGATGATGTTGGCGCCGGTCCGACGACTGCCATCGGCGGACCGGCAATTTTCTCCCTCCACGCAAATAGAAAGAGAAAACCATGAGCAGAATTAATCTAGTTGACCCCAATTCGGCAACCGGCGCCAGCGACCAGTTGCTTGGCGAGATCCGCTCCGCCTTCGGCATTGCGCCCAACATGTTCCGGGCGGTCGCCAACTCGCCGGCAGCACTCGCCAGCATGTGGGGTTCGTTCGGTGCACTCGGAAACGGCCGCCTCGGCGCCAAGCTCGGCGAGCAGATCGCTGTTGCCGTCGCCGACCGCAACGATTGCCACTATTGCCTGGCGGCCCACACCGTGCTTGGCCGTAAAGCCGGCGCGACCGCAGAGGAAATGGCGAGTGCGCAACGGGGCAAGTCGTCCGACCCGAAGACGGCAGCGGCCTTGGCCTTCGCCCAGAAGCTCGTTGAGGCACGCGGAAAGGTCTCTGACGCGGACGTTCGGGCGCTGCACGTTGCTGGTTACGACGATCAGGACGTGGTCGAGATCATCGCCCATGTCGCGCTCAATCTCTTCACGAACTACATCAATGTCGCGCTTGCCGTGCCGGTCGACTTCCCCAGCGTGAAGCTCGTTCGCGAAGCGGCCTGACAAGGCGGCCGGACGGCATCACCCGTCCGGCCATCCCCGGAGATGACAATGAACAGCAACTATCGGATGACCGCACCGCAACTCGCCGTTTCAACCTGGTTCAACACGCCTGAGCCGCTCAACCTCGAACGGCTTTCCGGACGGGTTGTTTTCCTGCATGCCTTTCAGATGCTCTGCCCGGCCTGCGTCTCACACGGGCTGCCGCAGGCCCAGCGCGTCCAGAGCGTCTTCCGCGAGACCGACCTTCAGGTTATCGGCCTGCATTCGGTTTTCGAGCATCACACGGTGATGACGCCCGACGCGCTCAAAGCCTTCATTCACGAATATCGGCTGACCTTCCCGATCGCCGTCGATCAGCCATCGGACGATGGGCCGATACCGAAGACGATGGAACGTTACGGCATGCGCGGCACGCCGACGGCAATCATCATCGGCCGTGACGGCAACGTTGAATATCATCGCTTCGGGATCGAAGACGACATGGTCATCGGCGCCCGCCTGGCCTCCCTGCTTGCCGCACCGATCCCGGATATTGCTGCCCCGGGCCCGGAAGCGCCCGGATGCACGAGCGAAGGTTGCACGATCCCCGACACCGAGATGGACGACGAATGATGACTAAGAAGATGGCGGTCGCCATACGGCACGTGCATTTCGAGGATCTTGGTACGTTTGCGGAACCTCTGAGTGCGGCGGGGTTTACCATCGAGTATCGCGATGTCGGCAATGCAGACTATCTTTCGTTCGATCCGCTCGAACCTGATCTTGTCGTGGTGCTCGGCGGTCCGATCGGTGTCTACGAAGACGCTGCCTATCCTTTCGTCGCGGACGAGATCGCGATGCTGCAGACGCGCCTTGCCGCCGATCGGCCGACCCTTGGTCTTTGCCTGGGCGCGCAGCTGATCGCCCGGGCGCTCGGCGCTCGCGTCTATTCATCCGGCATAAAGGAGATCGGCTTTCGCCGCTGCGTTTCTCCGCTACAGGCCTCGCCTCACCGCTCCGCCACCTGGCCGACGTTTCCGTCTTGCACTGGCACGGCGACACCTACGACCTGCCGTCCGGTACAGACTTGCTGGCATCGACGCCGCAGATCGAGCAGCAGGCTTTCAGACGCGGGCGCAACGTCCTCGCCCTGCAGTTCCATCCGGAGGCTGAAACCGGCGCGGCCTTCGAACGCTGGCTGGTCGGCCATGCCTGCGAACTGTCAGCCGCGGGGGTGAACGTGTCGAATCTGCGAGCCGATGCCGAACGCCTTGGCCCCAGCTTGAAACACGCCGCCACCGCGATGATCGGCGAATGGCTGGAACAGATCGATGGTTGACCGGCGGCCGGTCGTGCTTGACGCCTTGCTCCTCGGCAACCTCTCGCCGATCGACGATCGCGGAACCCAGAGCGGTATCGACAAACAGCCGATCGAAGGCTCCGTGCAGTTGGGGTCAACGGGCTTTACCGGCGACCATCAGGGGGACCTCAAAAGACACGGTGGCGTCGACAAGGCCGTCCATCACTACCCCCGGGATCATTATAGCACCTGGGCAGATGAGATCGGCCCTTTGCCGCTGTTAAAACGGCCGGGCGCCTTCGGTGAGAACCTCTCGACCCACGGGCTGACGGAGAGCGATGTTGCTGTCGGAGACCGGTTTCGCCTTGGGGGCTCACTTCTCGAAGTGAGCCAGGGCCGGCAGCCCTGCTGGAAACTGAACCGCCGATTCGACTTGCCGGACATGGCGCGGCGCCTTCAGCATACGGGCCGCACCGGTTGGTACTATCGCGTCATCGAGGACGGGTTGGTTTCGGCTGGTGACCGAATGCACCTCGTCGAGCGTCGCCATCCGGAATGGACGATCCACCGGCTCTGGCACTTCCTCTACGTCGATACGCTCAATCGCGAGGCGCTTGCGGAGATCGCCAATCTTGCCATTCTGCCATCCAGTTGGCGGGACTATGCGGCCAAGCGCCTGCAGACGCGCAAGGTCGAGGACTGGACACGCCGTCTCGACGGAGAGACCCCGCAGGTCAACGGTTAGCGGCGCCGCCGACGGTCGTCATCGGCAGTTGCTGGATTTCTGCCAAAGGAGCGGGACGCCGGCCGCTTCGCTCCGGCTTGGCCAGCATGTCTGCAATCTGCTCGGCGACGAATATTGCATGATCGTTGACCTGGGGCAGGCCCATGAGTTCGCCGAAGGTGCCGCGTGCCAACGGTCCCGCAACGATCAGTGATCGCTCCGCTGTGCCGTTCACCCCGATCGCTCGGCTATCCTCGTCGCAGGCGAGACCCAATCCCACATCATCCAGACGCAGCCATCCCTGTGAGGCTAGGTCGGCAAGCCAGCCCTGGCTCGAAAGGATGCCCGTGTGAGCCGGGCCGGTCGTCACCACACATGCATCAAACAGCAGGCGCTCGCGGCGGCCGGTGTGCCGGTGACGGATATCGACGGCGATGATATGGCCGCGCCTCTCGACGTCCTCGATCGCAGCTCCGAGAATTCGGACCCGCCCCTGCTCTTGTCCCGCCAGGATCGCTTCGTCGACCTGCGGCGCCACGCGAAAGCGGTGAACATCCCAGAAAGGCCGCAGATGACGCACGAGGCGGCGGCGTTCCGTCACTGGCAGGGTCCGCCAGATCTGGCCGCCCTGACTGCGAAGCCCATCGAAAACCCCATGCCAGCTCGTGCCGATGTCGGCAGCGTCCCGCACAGCTTGCCGGACCCGCTTCAGCAATTCGAGCGCGGTTCGCGCTGGGTCACTGGCGAAATCACCGAACGGCTCCTGGGGCAGCGCTGCATGGCCGCGCGACCGCAGACCGCGGCGTGAAAGAGCGACGATCGGGCCGCAGTGATCGGCAAGCCCCAAGGATGCGATCACGTCGGCCGCCGTCAGGCCGTTGCCGATGACCAGGACGTGATCGTCGGTGCGGATACAGGCCAAGGCGTCGACGACGGTGGAGTCGGGCACGTAGCGCGGATGGCCGCAAAGCGCCTGATCCACGCGCCGCGGCGCGCAAGGTGCCGGATGAGTGGTCGCGACAACGACGATATCGGCAACCAGCTCCGTGCCTGCGGAACTCCTCAGCCGCCAACGGTTCTCGCGGCGTTCGATTTGCTCGACGCGCTCACGCCGGTGCTCGACCTTTCCGTTTTTCAGGAACGGGGCGACGAACTCGCAGACGTAGCGCCCGAAAACCGCCCGGCGCGGATAAAGATTGCCGTCGACTGCCAAAACCTCCGGATCGCCGAGCGGTTCACCTTTTGACGCCATCCAGTTGAGGAAATCATCTGGATCATCCGGGATCAGGCTCATGCGGGCCGCCGGCACGTTGATGCGGTGGGCAGGATTGTCCGTGTCGTAGGCAAGGCCCCCGCCGAGCCGGGTCCGCGGCTCGAAGACAATGATGGTCGCGCCGCCGCTTGCTGCGTTGCGCGCAAGGTTCGCCGCGACCGCCGCCCCGGTAAAGCCGCCGCCGACGATTGCGATCACGGGTCGGCGCGTCGGTCCTGTCACGATTGGGAAACCTTCAGTTTCGGACGATGGTCGCCCGCGATCGTTTCACCGAAAGGCCCGGTGTTGATGGACGCCTCACGGGCCGGAACCGCATGGGCAAGCGGCAGGTTCGGCAGCACCAGCTCGCCGAAACGGTAGGCCTCCTCCAGATGCGGATAGCCGGACAGGATGAAACTATCGATGCCCGCCTGACGGTACTCTTCCATGCGCGCCTTTACCTGGTCGGGGTCACCGACAAGGGCGGTGCCCGCACCGCCGCGCACTAGGCCGACCCCGGCCCAGAGGTTCGGAGCGACTTCCAGCCTGTCACGTCGGCCGCCATGCAGGCGGCTCATACGGCTCTGACCAACCGAATCCATACGCTCGAACACCTTCTGTGCGGCGGCAATCGTGTCGTCATCGACATATTGTATCAGTTCGTCCGCCGCCTGCCATGCCTCCTTGGCCGTTTCGCGCACGATCACGTGAAGGCGGATGCCGAAGGTCACGTCCCTGCCCTCGGCATCGGCGAGTGCACGGACCTCGGCGACCTTCCTGGCCACGTCTTCGACGGGCTCGCCCCAGGTCAGATATTTGTCGATCGTGCGCGCCGCGACCTCCTGTCCCTTGCCGGAGGAACCACCGAAATAGAGCGGCGGATGCGGCGTCTGGACAGGTTGAAACAGCAGCTTTCCGCCTTCGATATCGAAGTGGTTCCCCTTGAAGTCGACCTCTTCGCCGCGAAGCACCGCCTTGTAGATGTTCAGGAATTCTTCGGTTACCTCGTAACGCTCGGTATGCGAGAGGTGGATGCCGTCGCCCTTGTTTTCGATCGGGTCGCCGCCGGTGACGACATTGATCAAGAGCCGTCCGCCCGAAAGCCGGTCGAGCGTTGCGGTCATGCGCGCGGCCAGCGTCGGCGACAGGAGCCCTGGCCGCACCGCAATCAGGAACCGCAGCTTCTCCGTCAGCGGTGCCAGCGCCGAGGCGACAACCCAGCTGTCCTCGCAACTGCGGCCCGTCGGAATGAGAACGCCATAATAGCCGAGCGAATCGGCCGCCTGCGCCACCTGTTTCAGATAGTTGATATCGACATTGCGGCCGCCGCGCGTGGTGCCGAGATAGCGGCTGTCGCCGTGGGTCGGCAGGAACCAGAGCACATTGATCTTTTCCGGAATATTTCCAGGCGCAGTTTCCATTGGCGAATGCCTCCTCGTGAAACGCTCTTTCGGCAGTCTTGGTTGCCACGCCGAATACGAAAAACATAAACTCTATAAAATTTATTGACAATAAAAAATCAAACGATCATCTTTGATGCGAGGAAAAATTTTTCCCGCATCGCCATTTTGCGACCGGGAATTAGGCGAAATTTTCGAGGGACTGGCTATGACTTTCGCGCTCGCCGCATCTCCAGCATTCGACGCAAGTATTCCAACCAGCAACGGCTACGAACCGATCACGGCGCCGGCCCTGAAGGCCGCGATGCGCAATTTCTCAGGGGGCGTTTCCGTGATTACCGCTGGCATCGGCGATGACCGCACTGGTGCGACCGTCACGTCGGCAACGGCCCTGTCGGTGGATCCGCCGACCATGGTCGTCAACATCAACCGGACGTCCTCGACCTGGCCGATCATCCAGCGCTACCGGCACTTCTGCGTCAACGTCCTCTCGCGCGAGCAGCGCAGCGTGGCGGAGCGCTTCTCCGGTCTGCATGGCGCCAAGGGCGTCGCCCGATACGAGGGAGCCGACTGGGCGCGACTGGCAAGCGGTGCATCCGCGTTGAGCGGCGCCTTGGCTGCGATCGACTGCGAGGTCGAGGAAATCATCGAGCGTCACAGCCACGCCATCATCCTCGGCCGGGTCGTGGCCATTACCACGGGCTCCGGCGAGCCGATCGTCTACCACAACGGTCGCTACGGCGGGCTCGATCTTTAGCGGCATTGTTTTGGCGGACGCACGAAGCTCCGCCGAAACGCCGCAACTTTGGAATGGAGCTGCCGCGGGCCAGAGAATTGCGGAATGAATTATCTATATAAAATACATCTTTTTAATCAATATAGTGTTGAGGCTCCACAAGCGGGGCCAGGACCCAACCGTTGAGGAACACACGATGACGATCCGCAGACGCACCCTTCTTGCCGCAAGCGCGGCCTTGCTTCTGGCCAGCCAGGCCTCCTTCCCCGCTTTCGCTGCCGAAACGACACTGACGATCGGCTATCAACCGATCGTCGAGCCGTCTCGCGTGCCGCAGGCGGATGGCACCTACGAAAAGGTCACCGGAGCCAAGATCACCTGGCAGAAGTTCGACGGCGGGGCCGACGTGATCGCCGCGCTCGCATCCGGTTCGATCGACATCGGCTATGTCGGTTCGTCTCCGCTCGCGGCCGCCGCCAGTCGGCAGCTCCCGTTCGAAACCATTTTTGTCGTCGGGTTGATCAGCGATGCCGAGGCGCTGGCCGTCAAGGGGATCGACAAGCCGGAGCAGCTTGTTGGCAAGAAGATCGCAACGCCCTTCGTATCGACCGCGCATTACAGCCTGCTAACCGCGCTGAAGCACTGGAACATCGATGCGAAATCGGTCGAGATCCTCAACCTTAGGCCGCCGGAAATCGCAGCGGCCTGGCAGCGTGGCGATATCGACGGCGCCTATGTCTGGGATCCGGTCCTCTCCGAACTCAAGAAGACCGCGACCGTGCTTGCAACCTCCAGCGACGTGGCGAAGTGGGGCGGACCGACCTTCGATGCCTGGATCGTCAGCAAGAAGTTTGCCGAGGAGCACCCGGATATCGTCACCGGTTTCGTGAAGGTGACGGGCGATGCCTATGCGGATTACCGTGCAAAGCCGGAGAGCTGGAGTGCCGGCTCGCCCGCAGTGGAAAAGATCGCCCGCCTCACCGGTGCGAAGCCCGAGGAGGTTCCGAATCTGCTCAAGGGGTACTATTTCCCTTCGCTTGAAGAGCAGGCAGGCTCCGATCTTCTCGGCGGAGCAACGGTGAAGGCCGTCGCCGAGACCTCGGCGTTCCTTCTCGAGCAGGGCAAGATTCCGGCGGTCCTTTCGGACTACACGCCCTACGTTACCCCCCGCTGGGCCCAGGAAGCGGCCAAGCTCTCGTTCTGAGAAACCTCGATCGGCATGCTCGCTCGGCGCACATGGCCGGGCGAGCTGCCGCCGTGCCACCCAGCCGGGAACAGCAGGATGTCCGTTCTTTCCCTCGATAATGTCACGCTGCGCTACGCAGCGTCCGATAACAGGGCCGCGCCGGTTCTGGCTTCGATCAACCTCAAGGTCGCGCGCGACGAATTCGTCGTCGTCATCGGTCGCTCGGGCTCGGGCAAGACCAGCCTCCTCAACCTGGCAGCCGGATTCTTGGCGGCGAGCAGCGGGCGCGTCTGCGTCGATGGCCGATCGGTGACGGGGCCTGGTGCAGATCGCGCCGTGGTTTTCCAGGACGACGCGCTCTATCCTTGGCTGACCACTGTCGACAATGTCGCCTTTCCGCTTCAGCTCCGGGGCGTTGCCAAATCGGAGCGATTGGAGCGCGCGCGGGTCCTCCTCGACCGTGTCGGCCTGCCGGACGCGGCAAACCGAAACGTCTGGGAGCTCTCCGGTGGCATGCGCCAGCGGGTCGGTATTGCCAGAGCGCTCGCCTCGGACCCGAAGTTTCTGCTGATGGACGAGCCGCTTGGCGCACTCGACGCGCTCACGCGCAGCCGGATGCAGAGCTTTCTTCTCGACGTCTGGCAAAAGAGCAGCGTCGGCGCGCTCCTGATCACCCATAGTATCGAGGAAGCGCTGCTGCTTGCGACCCGCATTATCGTTCTCGCGCCCGATCCTGGGCGCATCGCGAGCGAGATCGAAACCACATTCGGCCGCGATCTGCTGGCCGGGGTACCGCTCGCCGAGCTCCGCAATTCGTCATCGTTCCGGCGGCTTCATGATGAACTGACCGCCATCATCCATGCCGAAGACGAAGGGATCGCCGCATGAGCCTCTCCATCGAAAGCGCACAGTTGGAGTCGCATCAGCCGCGCGACACCATCGAGCAATCGGAACTGGGTACGGTGAGGTCACTGATATCGCTCGCCTGGATATCTCTGGCGACGATCGCTGCCTTGCTCGTCCTGTGGAGCCTTGTCTCCAGCTATGGCGTCGTTTCGGCACTGTTTCTACCCTCTCCGCTCGCCGTCTATCAGGCCCTGCGAAGCCTCACGGTCACCGGTTTCGTCGATGCGACACTCGCCCAGCATCTGGGCGCCAGCCTGTTGCGGATTTTCGGTGCGCTCGCCGTCGCAATCCTCCTCGGGGTGCCGGCAGGCATTGCCATAGGCACGAGCCGCGTCGGCAAAGGCATTCTCGATCCGATCGTGGAGTTCCTGCGGCCCCTGCCGCCGCTCGCCTACCTGCCGCTCGTGATCATCTGGCTGGGGATCGGTGAAGCCTCCAAGATCGCGGTGATCGCGCTGGCAATGTTGCCGCCGATCATCCTGTCCACGGCGACCGGCGTCAAATCCACCTCGAGCGATCATATCAACGCGGCCCGCGCTTTCGGTGCTTCGCGGCTGCAGGTCCTGCGCCACGTCATTCTGCCGAGCGCCCTGCCTTCGGTCCTCACCGGGACCCGGATTGCGCTGGGTGCAGGCTGGTCGACGCTGGTGGCGGCCGAACTGGTGGCGGCAACGCGCGGCCTCGGCTTCATGATCCAGTCTGCTGCTCAGTTTCTGGTGACCGATGTGGTGATCGCCGGCATTGTCGTCATTGCAGCAGTCGCCTTTGTCTTCGAGATGACCGCACGCCTGCTCGAGCGATGGCTGGTACCGTGGGCGACACGGCGCTGACGCCTTAGGATTTGCGGCCGTCAGGCGGTCTTAAGTGTCACGCGGTGGCGCGTGGCGATCAACCGCGCGGCCGCATAAGTCTGGGTCACGATTTCGGGCACCAGGTCGATGTCCGGTAGGCTGCCGACACCAAGCGGTCCAATCGCATAGAGATTGCGCGTAGGCTGGCCGCCCGCCAGCACTTCGCCGGCCGGGCTGACGGCAACCCCAAGGGTGAGTTCGTCCGGCTCCGCCAGGCCGCCGGAAAAAAGACTCTGCATCAGCGGCGCCCTAAGGTCCGGCGCAGAGCAGCGACAATCGATCACCTGATCGGCGACAAGCAACGTCTCCTCGTTTTCGCCCGCCCAGCGCACCATCAACCCGTCCGGTCGGCGCTTGCCTGCCCAGCCCTTGCGAAGGCTAGTCAACCCGCCGGCAAGCTCCTGCTGCAAACGCAGGTGTAAAGGCGCCGGCAAACGGTTGCGGTGGCTGTCATAGATCGACCGTAGATGCCGGTTGAACCGGCGTTTTTCCTCTTCGGGCAAAGATTGCCAGAGAGAGCGTGCGCGTCGACGCAGGCCATTCATGGCCGCCT
>NZ_JAEPRP010000122.1:0-2299 GCF_016652895.1 Ensifer sp. SSB1 | reverse complement strand
GCCTGGCAGCCAAGTCCCGTGGCTTCCGCTTCCGCACAGGCCTGCCGGACGAAGCGGACGATTTCGCCGAGCCGCGTCGGCATCGGCTCGACCGGGAATGTTGGTGCCGCCGCAAGGCGCGTATGCGGCTGCGGCAGAAAGCCGTGCCGGGAAAGAATGGTGACTTCGCCGGCAAAACCATTGTCGCGCAATTGCAGCAGACGGTCGACAACCCGGACGCCGCTGCCGAGCAGGACGGTATGACGAGGCACGACCAGGCGGCGGGCGCGCACCAGGGGCTTTTCCTCCTCGGCAACCTCCATTTCGCCCCGGCGTAGACCGAAGCCGGTCGCCAGCACGACGGCGTCACACTCCACCGCTGCCCCCTCCTGCACCATGAGGAAGCGGCCGTTGGCCTGCTTGCGCAGCCCCAACACCGCCTGACAGGAAAGCTGCATCGAAATATCGGGCCTGCGCGTCAGCGCTTCGGAAAAGCGCTGATAAACGTAGTCGCTGAAGATGCTCTTCGGCACGAAGATCTGCTGGAAGCCGGGAATGGCGGCAGAGACCGCCGCGCGAAATTCGGCATTCCCCAGCAGCCAATCGTTGAAGTCTTCCGGCTGGCCGGCGGCGACAGAAAGATCGCGCACCCGGCTGTTGAGGATCTCGCCGCTCTGGGCAGCCGCCAACACCTGCCCGCCGCTGATCGTCGGCTGCGGATCGAAAAGATGGACGTGGAACGCCGCTCGCACCGACTTCATCAGCGCGATGGCCATCATCACCCCGGAAAAGCCGCGGCCTATGATGGCAATATGCGGTTTGGCTCTTGCGCCGGCTCCCTCTGGAGCGACCTTCGTAAACAATCCATGGACAGTCATCTGCACTCTCCCATGGCCGGGTCTACCCGGCAAAGTCTGAAATGCATGGCTGTTTCGGCTCGGACTGCACACACCGACCGAATTGTGAATAAATTGCCGTCCGCATCGCGCAATCGTCGCTCTGCGCCATAACGGTGGGGTCGGGAAACCATAACGACCGCCGCCGCGACGGTCGAGCCTGTATCCGTTGTACTGGTTGGCCTGGCACTTTGGTGCATGGTCATCCCTAGACGGCATACTCTATAAAGTTAGTGCGCTATTAGAGCTCGAAACGATCCCAACATCAAGTGCTGTGTGAGTGAGCAAGCCGAATGGGCTTTCGACGAGGCATCAGGCAAGAGCGCTCGGGACCGGCGACCGATCGATGACATCAGCCTCGATTGCCTGAACGCGCGGTGCATCTCGACGTGCGATGCCGTTCAACACTCGCAACAGATCGTAGCCATGCGACCAGCGGCCAAAGCCACTGGCGATGTTGATATGGCCGGCATAGCCAAGATCGACGATGCGGCTGCCCCAACGGGTGGAGACATGCCGCAGGCGATCAAAGGGCATATAGGGGTCGTTGAGGCTGCCGACGACAAGACTTGAGAAAGGCAACGGCAGGTCGGGCATCGGGCCGAAATCGATGGCGCCAGGATGCAGGCGGTCGGTTGGCCCAAGATCGCAGGGCGCGACAAGCAATGCGCTGCGCACTTGTCTTGCCAGGGGGCGTCGCGCCAAGTTGGCGACAAGAACCGAACCAAGGCTATGGGCCACCAGATCGACGGTCCCGTGCCGGAGGATTTCGCGTTCGAGAGCGTCGCGCCAATCATCAAGCCTTGGCCGGTCCCAGTCGATCTGTTCGACGAGAACCGCATCCGGATGATCCCTCAGCCAATGGCGTTGCCAGTGTCCCTCGTCCGACCCGAACAATCCCGGAATGATGAGCGTTTTTGCCATGACATCAATCTCTTGCGACAATGACCCAGGACCTGCAACGACTCGTTGCAAGCAGATCCGATACTGGATCAACTATGCGCAAGCGACAGCCAGTGGAGAAGCAAGGATCGCCTAATATCCATAAACTCGATAGTATTTATTTCTTTGGCCAAAGATCACGTGCCCGCGATCGCCGATGCGGCATGGAACAATATTTGCAGTAGAGTGTTTCCATCGACGCGGCTCAAAAGCGAAATCAGTTTCCTTGTGACCCGTCCCAGCGTCAAAAATTTGCGTTGTTGGAGCCCGCGAAATTGTTAGTTTGGCGCCGAATACACCGGCGCTCTGACAAGCCGGCCAACCGGCGACTTGACGATCGGTTTGGATAAGGGGATGGCGCGACCGTTTACGGTTGCAGGGCTGAAAAGGTGACCTGAAGTTGACGGAGCGACGCAATGGGAACCGCTGGCGGTTTCGCCAGCCGAGTGTTTTGCCTGGATTTGGGTTGTCGCTCGGGATCA
>NZ_JAEPRP010000120.1:0-22705 GCF_016652895.1 Ensifer sp. SSB1 | reverse complement strand
CGGCTGGCGCTGGCGGGCGCCGAGGCTGTGCTGGTGCCGACGGCGCTGCCGGCGGGCTGGTCCGGGTCCTTCATCGCCGAACACATGATCCAGACGCGCGCTTTCGAAAACCAGGTGTTCGTTGCCTACATCAATCATCACGGCTCGGATCCGCTGTTCTCCTTCGCCGGGCTATCGCGCGTCGCCGCGCCCGACGGGCAATTGCTTGCCAAGGCGGGGGCGGGAGAGGAAGCCATGCTCCTCGTCGACATCGACCCCAAGACCTATGCTATCTCCCGCCTTGAAAACACCTATCTCGGTGATCTGAATAGGCGCTGAGCCTCTGCCGGTCGGCTGCGTCGCATAGTGCGTGGCGGCTTTGAGCTTGGCGCGGATGCAGAAACAAGAACGCTCGGCGATTGTTCGTTCAGCGAGAACGTTCCGTTCTTTATTGATCCACTGTCGGAAACGATACGCCATCCCATATTGGGCTCAACAGCAATGCCAACGCATTGGAGGCAATCATGAGCTTGCAACTGACTGGGATCCACCATCTGACGGCAATCACCGCCAACGCACCGGAGAACCTGCGCTTCTATACGCAGGTCCTCGGTCTGCGGCTGGTCAAGAAGACCGTCAACCAGGATGACACCACCGCCTACCACCTCTTCTATGCCGACGGGCGCGCGACGCCCGGGACCGACCTGACCTTCTTCGACTGGCCGGTCGGCCCCGAAGGGCGCGGCACGCACAGCATCTCGCGCACGGGCCTTAGGGTCGGCGGCGCCGAGAGCGTTCAGTGGTGGAAGCGCCGCTTCGACGAACTCAAGGTGTTAAGCGGCGACGTCACCGAGATCGATGGCCGTGTCTCGCTTGACTTCGAGGACGGCGAAGGCCAGCGCTTCCGGCTGGTCGACGATGGCGGGCTCCAGCCCTCGCACCCCTGGGAAAAGAGCCCGGTTCCGGCCGAGCACCAGATCAAGGGTCTCGGGCCCATCACCATCAGCGTGCCGGATATCACCAACACCGAGCTCGTCCTCACGCATGTGATGAACATGAGCAAGGCCCGCACCTATCCGTCGCCGGACGGCGAGGGGGAAGTCAACGTCTTCACCATGGGTGAGGGTGGTCCTGCGGCCGAACTGCATGTCGCGGTCCAGCCGGGTCTGCCGATTGCCCGGCAGGGCGCCGGTGCCGTGCATCACGTCGCCTTCCGGGCGCCGGATAATGCGGCGCTGACGGAGTGGACGGAACGCCTCAACGGCTTCCGCCTGCCGTCGAGCGGCGAAGTCGAACGCTATTATTTCCGTTCGCTCTATTTCCGCGAGCCGAATGGCGTTCTCTTCGAGATCGCGACCGATGGTCCCGGTTTCGCCGTCGATGAGCCGATGGAGACGCTTGGTGAAAGCCTGTCTCTGCCGCCGTTCCTGGAGCCGAAGCGCGCCCAGATCGAAACACGGCTGAAGCCGCTGGTCTAACAGTCTGGTCCAAACGCAAAGCCGGGGATTCGTCCCCGGCTTTTTTGTCTCTATCCCTCTGATCCTGTTGGACTTCGGCTTGCCGTGGACCCATCATGATGGCGGCTGCGTTATAGACCGGCAACTGCATTCTGCCCTCGCTTTTCGGGGCGCGTCTGCACGACCCTGTGGAGTAGGAAGGACCAAATCTCATGACGAAAATCCTCGGGATATCCGGGAGCCTGCGCAAGGCGTCGTTCAATACCGGGCTGATGCGGGCGGCCGCGGAAAATCTGCCCGATGGCGTCGAATTCGACACGGCGACGCTGCATGGGATACC
The DNA here is from genome assembly GCF_016652895.1 of Ensifer sp. SSB1. Classification (NCBI taxonomy): domain Bacteria; kingdom Pseudomonadati; phylum Pseudomonadota; class Alphaproteobacteria; order Hyphomicrobiales; family Rhizobiaceae; genus Ensifer; species Ensifer sp. SSB1. The sequence continues at coordinate 20,929 of NZ_JAEPRP010000120.1, read as the reverse complement.
GCTCTATGACGGCGATGTCGAAAAGGAGAGTGGCATTCCGCCGGCCGTGACGGCGCTCAAGCAGCAAGTGATGGCCGCCGACGGCGTCATCCTGTTCACGCCCGAATACAACAACTCCATTCCCGGCGTGTTCAAGAACGGGATCGACTGGCTGAGCAGGCCATCCGCCGACATTGCCAAAGTGTTTCGTAACCGGCCGTTCGCGCTTGCCGGCGCCTCGCCCGGCAATTTCGGCACCATACTCAGCCAGAACGCCTGGCTGTCCGTCATGCGTACGCTCGGTGCTGAGCTCTGGTCGGGCAAACGGCTGATGCTGCCCAAGGCGGATACGCTGTTCGATGCCGAGGGGACGCTGAAGGATGCCGATGCCCGCGACCGGCTGGCGGCCTTCGTCAAGGCGTTTGCGGATTTTGCAGCGGCCGAGAAGTAGGCTTGAGGCAAACGTGAAGCAGTTGACCACGTGGCCCGGTGCGGAATAGCCCGGGCCCACGTTTTACATCGTCAGCTTCTCACAGCTCCTTGTCCGCCAGCCATTGCTGGATGGCCGCAATATCCGGCGCACCGATTTCGTGGCCCATGTCGAGTTCGGCCGTCGTCAGATCGGCCCCGGTGCGGGAAAGCTCTTCCTTGAGGCGCGGAGCGAAATCGCCATAGCTGTCGTGCTTGCCTGTCAGGAGCAGCACCTTCGTACCGGTGAGATCCGGTGGCGGCACGTCGTCGATGACGAGCATCGAGCGCATCAGCACGACATTTCGGATCAGGCCCGGATGCAGCAGCATCAGCGCAGCCAGCAGATTGGCGCCGTTGGAGTAGCCGATGAACACGGTCTTATCGAGATCGATGCGGTAGCCTTCCCGGGCGCCTTCGACGAAGGCAGCGAAGGCCTCTGCCTCCGCGCGCACATCCTTCTGGTCGAAGGTCGTTGGCGAATAGCGGCGGAACCAGCGCGGCGTTCCCTCCTCGTTCGATCGGCCGCGAATGCCGACCAGTGTCGCTTCGCGGTCGACCTGGTGGGCGAGGTAGAGAAGCTGGGTCTCGTTGGCGCCGCTGCCGTGCAGCAGCATGAAGGTGCGATCATCGAGCACATCGGGGTGATAGAAACGGTGCACGAAGGGCAGGTCGCGCTCAGTCAGCCGCGGCTCGCCCGGCAGCGCGAATTGCGGCATGGCGAGAAGCATTTCCTCCCGGGCGGCACTGAAATGCGCAGGCACGAAGAGTTCCGTGCCGAGCGTTTCCTTGGGTTCGTCGACCGTGAAGCCGGGCACGTCGCTGGCCAGTTCGTAGAGCGAGCCGCCGGGTTCGCGTACGTAGAGCGAATAGAAATATTTGCGGTCATGCGCATTGATCGCGCCCGCGCCATCGCGTTGCAGGTCCGCGTGCACCCGCTCCACGGCGGCTCGGTCAGGAGCGCGGAAGGCGATATGATCGATCGTTCCGGTTCCGGCCGCCGACGTCCAGAAGCCGGTTGCGTCGCGCACATCGATGACGTCGCCCGAGGTGGAGGTGAGGCGACGGATCGTGTCGCTGGAGGCCGATTCGCTGTAGCCGAAATGCGTTTTCAGGAAGCGAACCGAGTCTTCCGGTTTCTCGGTGAGGATCGTGGCGCCGCGCAGGCGCCGGATCGCGTCTTCTTCCGGAATGTCGCGCGTGCTCCAGGGGGCCGCGGCGGAAACCGCATCCGTGCCGACGAGCTTGACGATGACGCCATCCGGGTCCTTGAGCCGCAGCACCGGTTCGCCGAACTCCTGCGCCGGCCCTGACGTCGCGATATTGAATTGCAGCGCGCGGGTCAGCCAGAAGCCGATACTCTCCGGCCGGATGGCGAAGGCAATCTCGCTCGGCTGGCTGTGGCCGACACGGCCGCGGCCGCCGTCCTCCCACATCAGGAAGGTAACGAGCGAGCCGGGCGAACCCTTGGCGTCGCCGTAGAATAGGTGCAACTGGTTGGCGTCCTCGTAGCCGCCGGTCCGCTTGACGAGCCGCAAGCCCAGGAAACCGACATAGAAGTCGACGTTTGCCTGGACCTTCCGGGCGATCAGGGTGATGTGATGGATGCCGCTCGTCATTCTCATTTCCTCATTGGTCTTAGCTCACAAAACACGAAGCGCAGCGCTGGCGCCAGAAGCGCTGCGGCGAACGCTGTTTTTACGCGCCGCGCGCCTTTCGCGACGCGCTATAATTTCATCCTCAAATCGACGCCGATCTAACGAGTTATGCAGGAGGATCAGTCGCGATCCTTCTCGAGAAACGCCTTGAACGCTTCCCCGTATTTCGGATGCCAGCGGGAGAGCGGCGGCCGGTTCTCGACGATATCGCCGGCGGCCCACAGAATGCGCCGCTCGTCGGTTGCGCGCTGGACATCGTTGTCGGGGCAAAGGATATAGAAATCGCCCCGGCCAAGACCCTCCATCATGAAGTCGACGGTCTGCTCGGCCGTCCAGGCGCCGGCGGGCTTCTCGGTGCGGCCATGGGCCGTCAGCCCGGTATAGACGAAGCCGGGGATCAGGAGGTGAGCGTGAACCTGGCTGCCGGCCGTGTTGCGCAGCTCGTGTTCCAGCGCCTCGGTAAAGACCTTCACGCCGGCCTTCGACACATTGTACGCGGGGTCGCCCGGCGGCGTGGTGATACCCTGTTTCGAGCCGGTGTTGATAATTACCGCCGCCTTGCCATGGGCGACCATGCCGGGTGCGAAGGTGCGGGCGCCATTGACGACACCCCAGAGATTGACGCCGATCGTCGCCTCCCACGCTGCCAGCGGACCGAGCATGGCGCTGCCCGGCTGGACACCGGCATTGTTCATCAGCACGTGCACTTCGCCGAACCGTTGATGTGCCCCGCGTTCGAGCGCTTCGAGGTCGGCGAGGCGCGAGACATCGGTCGGGATCGCAACGACGTTTTGCGCGCCAGCCGGGGACACGGCAGAGACCTCGGCCGCCGCCTTGTCCAATCTGTCACCTGCGAGATCGGCGAGCACGACCCGCAGACCGAGCGAGGCAAAGCGAAGGGCCGCTGCCAATCCGATGCCGGAGGCGGCGCCGGTGATGACGGCAACGTTGTTGGGTGCAAAGGCAGGATGCTGCATGGCGGAGGCTCCAGCGGTGGGATTGAATGCAAGAGATAGGGCGCTCGCCGCCGCCTGTCTATTGCCGCGTGATGTTCCTGTGCGCAGATGAGATGCCGAAAACCGTTTATTTTCAAAGCGGTCTTGCCGCCGGGAACACTGGCGCTACCTGCAGCTTTGTATCGAAGGGCCAGCGAGCGGAGGAACGGAAGGAATGAACGGCCGGAGCGAGAAACGCACCGATTGCGAAAACTGTCCCTTGCGCACGCTCGATCACTTTCGCGCCTTCACGAGCGACGAACTCGCCTATGTCTCGCGCTTCAAGGTCGGTGAATTCGCGGTCGATGCTGGCGCGACCATCCTCATGGAGGGCGCCCAAAGCGCGCATCTCTTCACCGTGCTCTCCGGCTGGGGCTTTCGCTACAAGACGCTCGATGATGGCCGCCGCCAGATCCTGAACTACGTCATGCCAGGTGACCTCGTCGGCCTGCAGGGGTCACTGCTGGGCGAAATGCAGCACTCCATCGAGGCCCTGTCCCCCGTCACCCTTTGCGTCTTCGAGCGAACCAAGCTCAACGAGCTCTACAAGAGCTACCCCGAACTTGCCTACGACCTCACCTGGATCGCGGCGCGCGAGGAACGCATCCTCGACGAGAACCTGTTGAGCATCGGCCGCCGCTCGGCGCTCGAGCGAGCCGCCTACCTGCTTGCCTTCCTTTATCAGAGAGCGGAGGCGCTCAACCTGTTCGATGGCAACCGTGTGGCCATTCCAATTACCCAACAGCACGTGGCGGACACGCTTGGGCTTTCGATCGTGCATACCAACAAGACCTTGAAAAAGCTTGCGGCGCGCGGTGTCATCCGTTGGGCGGAAAAAGGCTGCAATGTCGGCGATATCAAGGGCTTGCTGGCGATCGCCGGGTGGGACGGCTATCGGGAAATCAAGCGGCCTTTCATCTGAGAACGGGAAGACGATCATCGGAGGATGCGGCGTCCGCCGCCGCATCGGTCGGTCCCCTTTGGGGCGTTCAGCTCGCGACGATCGCCCTCAGCATCCAGAGCGCCTTTTCGTGGAAGTTGAGGCGGTCGGTCAGCATGTCCGTGGTGACGAGGTCGTCGTTCTCGTCTGCCTTGGTGCCGGCATCGCGCATGCGGCGCACCGCCGCTTCATGATCGGCGATCAGGTCAGCCACCATGTCGGCGGCGCTTGTGTGGTTGACGGAGCCGCCGCCCGGGGCAAATGCCGCCGCTTCGGTGAGTTTGGCCGGGGCGAGGTGGCCGAGGGCGCGGATACGCTCGGCGATGACATCGGTTGCCTGAAAGAGCGTATTTTAGTGCTCTTCCGTCAACTCGTGCAGCGGCTTGAACAATGGGCCGACCACATTCCAATGGTAGATGTGGCTTTTGATCACCAGCTTGTAGGTATCCGCGAGGATGTCGGACAGTGCTGCCGCCATCTGTTGGCGATAGGCTCTGGTCAGGCCGATGTCGAACTCTTCGTCCTTGACCTTCGGTTTAAGCACGGAGGCTGTCTGCTTCATTCTCCTGCTCCCGTTCTATCTTGAGGAAGCCGCGAAACGGCGATCGCGATCCGCGTACCGGTGTTGAACGTCGGTAACGGTTCGTTGTTCCGCACTTCACCCCAATCGGCGCCACATGTCTTATTTAAATGCCGGGTCGGCTTGAGGCGCCTATAGCTTGCTCTTATCGGCGCAAATGCCCTGTCGGTACGCGCAAAAGGTGGAGTGAGCTGGATGGACGAAGTTCCGCCGCATGTCCGGGCCGTTCTTATTCTCGAAGACAATTTCCTGATCGCATCGGATGCAGAAGAGATCCTGACCTCGCTCGGGATTGCCGAGGTGACGATCGCGGGGAACGCGGACCAGGCGATGGAAATCCTGTCTCGACAGGGCTTCGACTTTGCAATTCTCGACGTCAGCCTCGGCGACCATACGAGCTTTGACGTTGCCGATGCGATGCTCGCGCGCGGCATGCCGTTTGGGTTCACCAGTGGCTACGGAGACATAGAGCTTTTCCCAAGCCACCTGCGGGGTATCCCGCGGATAGACAAGCCGTTCAACGAGCGGTCGCTCGGCCAGCTGATCGCCGCCGGAATGCGGTACGAATGACGGGCCCGGAGGGATCCCTACGGCTTGCCGCGCGAAACGAACCAGGGGTTTGCGAAGTCGCTGTCGTCCTTCTGGTTGCGCTTACCGTAGGTGAGTGGAGCACCGTCCATCGTCAGCGTTTCGCCGCCGGCTGCCCGAAGAATGGCATCGCCCGCGGCCGTGTCCCATTCCATCGTGCGGCTGAAACGTGGATAGACGTCGGCGAGCCCCTCGGCGAGGAGGCAGAACTTCAGCGACGAGCCGACCGCCCTGTAGTCGGCTATGCCGTGCTCGGCGAGGTAGGCGATCGTCTCGGCGCTGTTGTGCGAACGGCTGGCAAGCCCCACCATGCGATCGCCGCAACTGCGGCAGCCAATGACCGTTTCATCATCGAGACGGAAGGTCTCGTCGATGACCGTCTTTACTGCCTTGCCCTGGTAGGCGGCATAGAGAATGCGCAGTGCCGGCGCATAGACGACCCCGGCCACAGGCGCGCCGTTCTCGATCAATGCGATATTGACGGTGAAGTCGTCGTGGCGGCCGATGAATTCCTTCGTGCCGTCGAGTGGATCGACGAGGAAGAAGGACTTGCCGGCGATGTCAGGCACGAAGCCGGCGGCGACCGCTTCCTCGGCGACCACAGGAACCCCGGGGAAGGCGCGGGCGAGATCCGCGAGGATGATGCGTTCGGCACAGGCGTCGGCGTCTGTGACCGGCGAACAGTCCGGCTTGTAGGTGACTTCAGGACCAGCATTGTAGATGTCGAGAATGGCCCGACCTGCTGATATCGCCGATTGTTGCAGTATCTCCAGCATTCGCCCCTACTTCCCTCTGTCATCAAGCACATAGCATATTGAGAACAGGAAGGTAGCTAATGCTTTCGGCGGTAGGCGTATTCCACTGAAGACTGACCTCGATCCGTTCTGCCTGGCGGCCGAGACTCGATGAGCCGGCGAAGGGTTTTTTGCAACTGCGAGAAGCTTGTGTCTTTGCTTCCGTGGCTCGGCTGTGCAAATGTGCCGACGCAACTGAACTGGATGCCTTCATGCGTTATTCCGCTTTCTCGCTCGTCAGGAACGCCCTTTCCGGAAACCTGAATTGGAAGCCGCAATGGCGCCAGCCGCAGCCGAAACCGCACTATGACGTGATCATCATCGGCGGTGGCGGGCACGGCCTCTCGACCGCCTATTATCTCGCCAAGGAATTCGGCGTGAAGAACGTCGCGGTGCTGGAGAAGGGCTATCTCGGTTCCGGCAATGTCGGCCGCAACACCACGATCGTGCGTTCCAACTACATGCTTCCCGGCAACGAACCCTTCTACGAATTCTCGATGAAGCTCTGGGAAGGGCTCGAGCAGGATCTCAACTACAATGTGATGCTGTCGCAGCGTGGCGTCATCATGCTCTACCACAGCGACGCCCAGCGTGACGCCTATGTCCGCCGCGGCAACGCGATGTGGATGGAGGGCGTTGCCGCCGAACTCATCGAGCGCGAACAGTTGAAGAAGATGATCCCCTTCCTCAACTACGATCACGCCCGCTATCCGATCCTCGGCGGCCTGTTGCAGCGCCGCGCCGGCACGGCGCGCCATGATGCCGTTGCCTGGGGTTATGCCCGGGGTGCCGACCGGCACGGCGTCGACATCATCGAACATTGCGAAGTGACCGGCATTCGTCGCGAAAACGGTGTCGCCACCGGCGTCGAAACGACCAAGGGCTTCATCGGCTGCGGCAAGCTGGCCCTGGCGGCGGCCGGCAATTCCTCGCGCGTCGGCGAGATGGCGGATCTGAAGCTGCCGCTGGAAAGCCATGTGCTGCAAGCCTTCGTGACCGAGGGCCTGAAGCCCTGCATCGACCACGTGATCGTCTATGGCGGCGGGCACTTCTACATCTCGCAGTCGGACAAGGGCGGGCTCGTCTTCGGCGCCGAGATCGACGGCTACTCCTCCTATGCCCAGCGCGGCAATCTGGCGACGGCGGAACACGTGATGGAGGAGGGGGTGACGATGATCCCCGGCCTGTCGCGGGTGCGGGTGCTGCGCGCCTGGGGCGGCGTCATGGATATGAGCATGGACGGCTCGCCGATCATCGACCGCACCTCGATCGACAATCTCTACCTCAATTGCGGCTGGTGCTACGGCGGCTTCAAGGCGACGCCGGCTTCCGGCTATTGCTTTGCCCACCTGATCGCCAAGAACGACACCCATCCGGTGGCGCGCGCCCTCAGGCTCGATCGCTTCGCGCGCGGGTATGCCGTCGACGAGGCCGGGGCCGGGCCGCAGCCCAACCTTCACTGACAGCACGCGGCCGGCAACCGGCCCGCTTGATATGAACAGGAAGCCGGAGCGCGGCTTCAGGACACGGAAGACGATGGCAAGCCTGATTACCTGCCCGCATTGCGGGGTCCGACCGAAGGAAGAATTCGCGATCCGCGGCGATGCCTCGCGCGGCCGCCCTGAACCGATGGATTCGGACGAAGCCTGGCACGACTATGTTTACGTGCGCGCCAACCCGCGCGGCCGCACGTTGGAACATTGGCACCACGTCGCCGGCTGTCGCCGCTTCCTCGTGGTCGAGCGCGATACGGCGACCCACGAGGTCTATTCCGTCGTCGATGCCGCCGAGTTTGCGCGGAGGGCCGCGCGATGACCGGATACCGTCTTTCCTCCGGCGGTCTCGTCGATCGCAGCCAGTCGCTGAGCTTCACCTTCGATGGTCGACCGTTGCGCGGCTTTGCCGGCGACACGCTCGCTTCGGCGCTTCTTGCCAACGACCAGCTGCTCGTGGGGCGCAGCTTCAAGTATCATCGGCCGCGCGGCATCGTCAGCGCCGGGCCTTCCGAGCCGAACGCGCTCGTCACCCTCGGCTCCGGTGCGCGTACCGATGCCAATACCAAGGCGACCGTCGCCGAGCTCTATGGCGGGCTGACCGCCAAAAGCCAGAACCGCTGGCCGTCGCTCGGCTTCGATGTCGGGGCCGTCAACGGCGTCCTTTCGCCGTTCCTCGGCGCAGGCTTCTACTACAAGACCTTCATGTGGCCGAAGCAGGCCTGGGAACGGGTGTACGAGCCGTTCATTCGCCGTGCCGCCGGCCTCGGCCGAGCCGTGCTCGAGCGAGATCCCGAGAATTACGAGAAATCCTGGGCCTTCTGTGACCTGCTCGTCGTCGGTGCCGGTCCAGCTGGCCTGATGGCGGCGTTGACCGCCGGCCGCGCTGGTCTCCGGGTTTTCGTGGCCGATGAGGATTTCCGCCCCGGCGGTTCCCTGCTTTCGAGCGGTGAGACGATCGACGGCGCCCCGGCTTCCGTTTTTGCCGACCGAACGGTCGCGGAATTGCAATCGCTGTCCAACGTCACGCTGCTTTCGCGCACCACCGTTTTCGGCTGGTATGACGACAACGTCTTCGGCGCGGTCGAACGCGTGCAGAAGCACGTCGCCGAACCGTCTTCGAAGCTTGTGAGCGAGCGTGTCTGGCGCATCGTTGCAAAGCGGGCGCTGATGGCAACCGGTGCCGAGGAGCGCCCGCTGGTGTTCGGCGGCAACGACCGCCCGGGCGTGATGATGGCCGGTGCCATGACCGCCTATGCCGAGCGTTACGGCGTGGCCGCCGGCAAGCAAGTCGCGATCTTTACCAGCGGCGGCGCCGGTTACCGGACGGCACGGATGCTTGCGGCCAAGGGCGTCGCCATCGCGGCGATCGTCGATTCCCGGGCTGAGGCCGCCGATCAGGCGCCCGATGGCATCAGGGTCATTCGTTCCGCTTCGATCGTCGACACCAAGGGCAGGCAACGCCTCAAGGGCATCGTCGTCGAACGCTCCGGCTTCGAGGAGCTGATCGCCTGCGACGCGCTCGGCATGTCCGGCGGCTGGAGCCCGGTCGTGCATCTTGCCTGCCAGCGCGGTGCGAAGCCGGTCTGGTCGGAGGAGCTGAAGGCATTCGCGGCGCCCGATGTCGGTGGTGGCCTCCGTCCCGTGGGTGCGGCCAACGGCGTCTATACGCTCTCGGGCTGCCTTTCCGATGGTGCGGAGAAAGCCGCAGCGATTGCGGCCGATCTCGGCTTCAGCGCAAGCTCGGCCGCAGCGCCCGTTGTCGATGGCGAGGAGATCGCTTCCTTCGCGGCGCTCTGGTACGTACCGGGCGCCAAGTCGAAGGCCTTTGTCGATTTCCAGAACGACGTGCATGCGAAGGATCTGGGCCTGGCGCTGCGCGAAGGCTTCGGCCATGTGGAGCACGCCAAGCGCTACACGACCAACGGCATGGCGACCGACCAGGGCAAGCTTTCCAACATCAATGCGGTCGGCATCCTCGCGGGCATGCGCGGCGTCAGCCCGGCGGAGGTCGGCACCACCACCTTCCGGCCGTTCTACACGCCGGTCTCCTTCGGCGCGCTCGCCGGCGCGGCCCGCGACGAACATGCAGCACCCGCGCGCAAGTCGCCGCTGCATGGCTGGGCGAAGAAAAACGGGGCGACCTTTGTCGAGGCCGGGCTCTGGCATCGCTCCGCCTGGTTCCCGCGCGCCGGCGAGAAGACCTGGCGCGACAGCGTCGATCGCGAAGTGCTGAACGTGCGGGCCAATGTCGGCCTGTGCGACGTATCGACCCTCGGCAAGATCGAGGTGTTCGGCCCCGACGCCGCGGAGTTCCTGAACCGGCTCTATTGCAACCCAGTCCTGAAGCTGCCGGTTGGAAAGGCGCGCTACGGCCTGATGCTGCGTGAGGACGGTTTCGTCTTCGACGATGGTACGGTCAGCCGCTTCGATGACGAGCATTTCTTCGTGACCACGACGACGGCGATGGCCGGCCCGGTCATGGCGCATATGGAATATTGTGCCCAGGCGCTCTGGCCGGAACTCGAAGTCCGTTTTACCTCGTCGACCGACCAATGGGCGCAGATGGCGATCGCCGGTCCGAAGGCGCGGACAGTGCTGCAGCAGATCGTCGACGGTGACATTTCGGACGGTGCATTTCCGTTCCTGTCCGCCCGTAAGGTCGTCCTGAAAAGCGGCGTGTCCGCGCGGCTCTTCCGCATTTCCTTCTCCGGCGAGCTGGCCTTCGAGCTGGCGGTGCCTGCAGGCTACGGTGAGGCGGTGGCGGACCAGATCATGGAGGCTGGCCGGCCACATGAAATCTGTGCCTATGGCGTCGAGGCGCTGAATGTGCTGCGGCTCGAAAAGGGTTTGCTGACGCATGCCGAATTCGACGGTCGCGTGACGCCCGACGACGCCGGTCTCGGCCGCATGCTGTCGATGCAGAAGACCGACTTCATCGGCAAGCGCCTGTCGACGCGCTATGGCCTGACGGCGGCCGACCGCATGCAACTTGTTGGTCTGAAGCCTGTCGATACCGACAAGGACATGCGCGCCGGCGCTCATCTCCTGAAGGAAGGCACGAAGCCCTCGACATTGAACGATCAGGGCTGGGTGAGTTCGGCCGGCTTCTCGCCGGTGCTGGGGCATGCCATAGCGCTTGCCTTCCTGAAATCCGGGCGTGAGCGATATGGCGAGAAGGTCATCGTTTTCGACAAGCTGCGTGATCAGGAGATTGTCGCCGAGGTCTGCGACCCGGTCTTCGTCGATCCGCAAAACATGAAACTGAAGGCCTGAGGAGGCGGTGATGGTTCGCGACTACAACAACCGCCACGCACTGGAACAGAAACTGCGCTCGGCACCGGCGCCTGCAGCGGCCGATCATCTGATGGTCGGCCATTGGCGCACGGCCGCGACGGTTCTTGCTCGTGCGGGTCAGGAAGACGCGGTGCGGCAGGCGATCGCTTCGGTGCCCGAGTTCTCGCTCCGTTTCTCCGGCCCCGGGGAATGGCTGGTGGTCTCAGAGACGGAGGTGCCGAGCGGGCTCGTGCGCCGCCTCGAGGAGCTCTGCGCCGGTGGTGCTTACGTCGTCGACCAGAGCGACGGACGTGTCGTCTTCCGTCTTGCCGGACCGAACGCACGCAGCATCCTTGCCAAAGGCATCGGCCTCGACCTTCATCCCGCGGCCTTTTCGATTGGGGGCAGCGCCAACGTTCTTTGCGGTCACATCCCGGTCAATCTCGCCCGGACTGACGAAGACACGTTTGAACTGATCGTGCCGCGGAGTTACGCCGAATCGCTCTTCGACGACCTCGTGCGGATGGGGCGGGCGTTCGATCTCACCGCTGCTTTTTCAGACTGAATCAGCCCTATCTAAAGGCTGAGAACAAATGCGGCATGAAATGCCGCAAACGGGTCGCCCATCCGCCAGCAAACGGCGGAAATGGACAAGCGTCCTTCGCAGCCGTGTCTTTATCGGCGCCGCCTTTCTGACTAGGCTTCGATCATCAGTCGCCTGCGCTTCCGTGGCGGAAGGCAAGCGGTCGCCGTGCTTGATTTTCCCTGACAATTTGGCCGCGCCTCCGGCAGGAGCGTGGGAAGACGGAGTGTACGCATGAAAAGCCATGCCAAGGTCGTCGTTATCGGAGGCGGTGTCGTCGGTTGTTCGGTGCTTTATCACCTGACGAAGTTCGGCTGGACCGATGCCGTGCTGCTCGAACGATCGGAACTGACCTCCGGCTCCACCTGGCATGCGGCCGGCGGCATGCACACGATCAACGGCGACCCGAACGTCGCCAAGCTGCAGAAATATACGGTCGAGCTCTACAAGGAGATTGAGGAGTATTCCGGCCAGGATGTCGGCCTGCACATGACCTCGGGCATGATGCTCGCGGCCACCAAGGAGCGTTTCGACTGGATGAAGTCGATCCTTGCCAAGGGGCGCTACATGGGGCTCGAAGCCGAGCTTTTGACGCCCAAGGAAGCGCACGACCTGATGCCGTTGCTTGATCCCGACCAGTTCGTCGGCGCGGTCTTCGATCCGGTCGAGGGGCATCTCGATCCCTATGGCACGACGCACGCTTATGCCAAATCGGCGAAGAAGAATGGTGCGGAAATCCATCTGCACACCAAGGTCGAAGACTTGGTGCAGCGCGAGGATGGTTCCTGGCGGGTGATCACCAACCAGGGCGAGATCATCGCCGAACACGTCGTCAACGCCGCCGGGCTCTGGGCGCGCGAGGTGGGCCGCATGGTTGGCCTCGAACTGCCGGTGCTCGCCATGGAGCACATGTATCTCATCACGGAGGACATGCCCGAGGTCATCGAGTTCAACCAGACGCGCGGCAAGGAGCTGATGCACTGTGTCGATTTCGACGGCGAGATTTATCTCCGCCAGGAGCGAAACGGCATGCTGATGGGCACCTATGAGAAGGCGTGCCGCCCGTGGTCGCCAATCTCAACGCCCTGGGATTTCGGTCATGAGCTGCTGGCAGAGGATATCGACCGCATTTCTCCGGAGCTCGAAGTGGGCTTCCGGCACTTTCCTGCCTTCAACAAAGCCGGCATCAAGAAGATCATCAACGGGCCCTTCACCTTCTCACCGGATGGCAACCCGCTGGTCGGCCCGGTACGAGGCTTGAGGAACTTCTGGTCGGCCTGCGCCGTCATGGCCGGATTCAGCCAGGGCGGCGGCGTCGGGCTGGCGCTCGCCAACTGGATGATCCATGGCGATCCCGGCTTCGACGTCTTCGCCATGGACGTTTCCCGCTATGGCGATTTCGCGACCCTTGCCTATACCAATGCCAAGGTACGCGAAAACTATTCGCGGCGCTTCTCCATCCGCTATCCGAACGAGGAACTGCCGGCCGCGCGGCCGCTGCTGACGACGCCGATCTACGACCGGCTGAAGGCTGCGGGCGCCGTCTTCGGCGCTTCCTATGGGCTCGAAACGCCGCTGTGGTTCGCACCCGAAGGCGTAAAGGACGCCTTCTCCTGGCGGCGCTCGACCGACTTCGAGACGGTGGGAGCGGAGGCCCGGGCCGTGCGAGAGGGGGTCGGCCTGATGGAGACATCGGGCTTTGCCAAATATGCGATCACCGGCAAGGGCGCTGAGGCCTGGCTTGACCGCATGCTTGCCTGCCGCATCCCTGAGGTGGGGCGCATGACGCTGGCGCCGATGCTGAAGGACGATGGCAAGCTGATCGGCGACTTCACGCTTGCCAAACTCGGGGAGGGGGATTTCCTGCTTGTCGGATCCGGCATCGCCGAGGACTACCATATGCGCTGGTTCGAGGCGCATCTGCCAGGTGATGGTTCGGTTTCGCTGAAGGCGCTGAAACTGGAACTGGTCGGCCTGTCGATCGCCGGGCCGAAGGCACGTGACGTGCTTGCGGGCCTCACCCACCTCGACATCTCCGATACGGCTTTCCCGTTCATGGATGTTCGCCGGATGGACCTCGGCATGGCGCCCGCGATCGTCGGCCGCGTGAGCTACACCGGCGATCTCGGCTACGAGATCTGGATGAAGCCGGAATATCAGCGCTATCTCTTCGAACTCCTGATGGAGAAAGGGGCCGCTTCCGGAATCCGTCTGTTCGGCTTGAGGGCGCTGAATGCGTTGCGCGTCGAAAAATCCTTCGGCAGCTGGGCGCGCGAGTATCGACCGCTCTATGGTCCGGTCGAAGCCGGCCTTGGTCGCTTCGTCGCGGCCGGAAAGGACGCGGATTTCATCGGCAAGGCGGCAGCCGTGAAGGAAAAGGCGGAAGGCGGCGCGCTGCGTCTTAGAACCTTCCTCCTCGAAGCCAGGGATGCCGATGTCATCGGTGATGAGCCGATCTATCTCGATGGCGTCGTGCGCGGCTGGGTGACATCCGGCGGTTATGCGCACACGAGCGGCGTTTCGGTCGCCATGGGTTACGTGCCGAAGGAGATCGCCGACCGCAGCGATGGCTGGGCGATCGAACTGCTGGGCGAGATACTGCCGGCGCGCCTCCAGCCGAATCCCCTGTTCGATGCAAGCGGGCAAAGGATGCGCGGCTGAGCCGCGAAGCAGCACTGGTCTGGCCGTTCGGTGGCCAGGCCGCTGACCAAGCCCAAAGCATTTACGACTAAAGTTGATGATTTCACGGGCGAAAGCTGCGGAAATTTTGATTTTTCTGGCTCTAAAAGCGTCAAATCGATTTTATCGAGGAAGATTTTATCGAAGTCGCGTTTTTTAGCTTTCCTTTTCGTTTGAAAAAGGTATGGAATCGAGCAAATACAGCGCTCAAAATGAGCTCAAAAAACAAGAGACCGGACCTACAAGGATCTGGTCCAGGGGAAGATTGATGGAGTATTTCGTCCAGCAGCTCGTCAACGGGCTGACTCTTGGGTCTATTTATGGTATGATCGCAATCGGTTATACCATGGTCTACGGCATCATTGGCATGATCAACTTCGCCCATGGCGATATCTTCATGCTCGGCGGTTTTGCCGCTTTGATTGTCTTTCTTATTCTCACAACATTCATCGGGGGCGTCCCGGTTGTACTTGCGCTGCTGCTGATGATGATCGTCGGCATGTTGACCGCAGGGCTCTGGAACTGGACGATCGAGAAGGTGGCTTACCGGCCGCTGCGCGGTTCGTTCCGTCTTGCGCCGCTGATCACGGCAATCGGCATGTCGATTGCGCTGTCGAACTTCATCCAGGTAACGCAGGGGCCGCGCAACAAACCGATCCCGCCGCTCGTTTCCTCGGTCTACAACGTCTTCGGCATTACCATCTCGCTGAAGCAGATCATCATCATCATCATCACGGCGATCCTGCTCTCCATCTTCTGGTACATCGTCAACAAGACGCCGCTTGGTCGTGCACAGCGTGCGACCGAACAGGACCGCAAGATGGCTGCCCTGCTTGGCGTCGACGTCGATCGCACAATCTCTGTTACCTTCATCATGGGTGCAGCACTCGCGGCCGTCGCCGGTACGATGTACCTGATGTATTACGGCGTCGTCGTCTTCACCGACGGTTTCGTCCCTGGCGTCAAGGCTTTCACCGCGGCCGTTCTTGGCGGCATCGGTTCGCTGCCGGGCGCCGTTCTCGGCGGACTGTTGATAGGGCTCATCGAGTCCCTCTGGTCGGCCTATTTCACCATCGACTACAAGGACGTCGCGACCTTCTCCATTCTCGCTATCGTCCTGATCTTCAAGCCGTCTGGCATTCTCGGACGACCGGAAGTCGAGAAGGTATAATTCCATGGCAAACATTGCTTCTACGACTGCAAGCGCCGGCACTGACGTGACGGCGCGGGCCCTGCGCGAGGCTGTCTTCGCGGGCCTGATTTCCCTCGGCCTTTTCGTGCTGTTCGTCGGTCTCAAGTCCGATCAGAACATCCGCAATGAGCTGATCCTCAATCAACGGTGGGGCCTGCTTGCGATCTTCGTAATCGTGGCTGCCGTCGGCCGTTTCGCGATGGTTGCCTATGTCCGGCCGGCACTCGCCCGCCGCAAGGCGGCGAAGGCTGCAGCCGAGGACGTGGCGAAGGAGGAGACCTTCTTCAGCCGCAACTTCTCGAAGATCGCCATCGCGTTCCTGCTCGTCTACCCGCCGATCATCGTCGCGCTCTTCGGCGTCCAGGGCTCGCTCAAATGGGTCGACAATTTCGGCATCCAGATCCTCATCTACGTGATGCTGGCCTGGGGCCTGAATATCGTCGTCGGTCTGGCCGGCCTTCTGGATCTGGGTTATGTCGCCTTCTACGCTGTCGGCGCCTACTCCTACGCGCTGCTGTCGACCTATTTCGGCCTGTCGTTCTGGATTCTCTTGCCGGTTGCCGGCATCCTTGCCGGTTTCTGGGGCATGATCCTCGGCTTTCCGGTCCTGCGTCTGCGGGGCGACTATCTGGCGATCGTGACGCTTGCCTTCGGTGAAATCATCCGCCTCGTCCTGATCAACTGGACAGAGGTGACGAAGGGTACGTTCGGCGTTTCCGGTATCGCCAAGGCAACGCTGTTCGGCATCAAGTTCGATGCCTCGAAGGACGGCTTTGCCGCGATGATGGGCCTGCCGATGTCTTCGGCCTACTACAAGATCTTCCTGTTCTACCTGATCCTGGCGCTTGCGCTGTTGACGGCCTACGTGACGATGCGGCTGCGCCGCATGCCGATCGGTCGCGCCTGGGAAGCGCTGCGCGAGGACGAGATCGCCTGCCGCTCCCTCGGCATCAACACGGTGACGACCAAGCTCACCGCGTTTGCCACGGGCGCAATGTTCGGCGGTATTGCCGGGTCGTTCTTTGCAGTGCGCCAGGGCTTCGTTTCGCCTGAATCCTTCGTGTTCCTGGAGTCCGCCGTTATCCTGGCGATCGTGGTTCTCGGCGGCATGGGCTCGCTCACCGGCATTGCGGTCGCCGCGGTGGTGATGATCGGCGGCACGGAAATCCTGCGTGAGCTTTCCTTCCTGAAGGCCATCTTCGGGCAGGACTTCACGCCTGAACTCTACCGCATGCTGATCTTTGGCCTCGCCATGGTGGTCGTCATGGTCTGGAAGCCGCGCGGCTTCGTCGGATCGCGCGAACCGACAGCCTTCCTGCACGAACGCAAGGCAGTCTCCGGCAGCTTCACCAAGGAAGGGCACGGCTGATGGCCCGCGAGACAACGACAATGACAAAAGACCCCATTCTCAAGGTTGAGCACCTGTCGATGCGCTTCGGCGGTCTGATGGCCATCAACGACTTCTCCTTCGAAGCCTATCGCGGTGACATCACCGCGCTGATCGGTCCGAACGGCGCAGGCAAGACGACGGTGTTCAACTGCATCACCGGCTTCTACAAGCCGACGATGGGCATGATCACGATGAAGCAGAAGGCCGGCAAGGAATACCTGCTGGAGCGGCTGCCCGATTTCGAGATCACCAAGCACGCCAAGGTGGCGCGCACCTTCCAGAACATCCGGATGTTCTCCGGTCTGACGGTGCTCGAAAACCTGCTCGTCGCGCAGCACAACAAGCTGATGCAGGCATCAGGCTACACCTTCCTCGGTCTACTCGGCTTCCCGGCCTACCGCCAGGCGTCGAGAGAGGCGATCGACCTTGCCAAGCATTGGCTCGAAAAGGCATCGCTGATCGAACGTGCGGATGATCCGGCCGGCGATCTTTCCTACGGCGCTCAACGTCGTCTCGAGATCGCACGTGCCATGTGCACGGGGCCCGAACTGCTCTGCCTGGACGAGCCGGCCGCCGGCCTCAATCCGCGTGAATCGCTGGCGCTCAACGAATTGCTGCAGGGCATTCGTGCCGATACCGGCACGTCGATCCTGCTGATCGAACACGACATGTCCGTGGTCATGGAGATCTCCGACCACGTGGTGGTCCTGGAATACGGACAGAAGATTTCCGACGGCACACCGGATTTCGTGAAGACCGATCCGAAGGTCATCGCGGCCTATCTGGGTGTCGAGGATGAAGAGGTTGAAGAGGTGATCGAACAAATCGAGGAAATCGAAGGCGGACAGGGGGGCACCAACTGATGACGGCGCCTCTTCTCCAAGTCAAAGCCGTCGAGACCTACTACGGCAACATTCGCGCCTTGAGCGGGGTGGATGTCGAAGTTCACCGTGGTGAGATCGTCTGCCTGATCGGCGCGAACGGAGCCGGCAAGTCGACCTTGATGATGACCATCTGCGGTAGTCCGCAGGCGCGAACCGGTTCGGTCCACTTCGAGGGCCAGGACATCACCCGCATGCCGACGCACGAAATCGCCCGGTTGCGCATCGCCCAATCCCCCGAGGGGCGGCGTATTTTCCCGCGCATGACGGTGTTCGAGAACCTGCAGATGGGCGCGAGCCTCGACAACCTGAAGCACTTCGACCAGGACGTGGAAAAGGTGTTCGCACTCTTCCCGCGCCTCAAGGAACGCCAGGCGCAGCGCGGCGGCACGCTTTCGGGCGGTGAGCAGCAGATGCTGTCGATCGGCCGCGCGCTGATGGCCCGTCCGAAGCTCCTGCTTCTCGACGAACCGTCGCTCGGTCTCGCGCCGCTGATCGTCAAGGGCATCTTCGAAGCGATCAAGAAACTCAACAAGGAGGAGGGCCTGACTGTCTTCCTCGTCGAGCAGAACGCCTTCGGTGCGCTCAAGCTTTCGGACCGCGGCTACGTCATGGTCAACGGCCGGGTGACGATGAGCGGTTCCGGCAAGGAACTGCTCGCCAATCCGGAAGTGCGCGCGGCCTATCTCGAAGGCGGCCGTCATTGATCGGCTGCATCTGGAGCAAGTGACATGCAGGGAATTCTCTACGAAGAAGCGTCGATCTGGCAGTTTCTTTTCATAAGCTGCGTGCTTGGCGGCTGGACCGCCTGGCGCACGGGCAAGAGCGTGGCCGAGAGCTGGGAAGACATGCGACGCCTGCTGCTCTACGTGGCGTTGCTGGGGCTGGGTATCCGTTTCGTGCACCACGCGCTCTTCGCGGGCACGATGTTCAGCCTGCAATACTATATCGTGGACACGGTCGTGCTTTTGTTGTTTGCTACCGCAGGTTTCCGGTACTACCGGACCAAGCAAATGACCAATAACTACTATTGGCTCTATGAGAAGGCTTCGCCTTTCTCCTGGAAAGCCAAATAAAGGGAACAGCGCGCGCCGGCCGCCGCGGCCGGTGCGAAAGAAACACCGGCGCAACTATGGTGGGCATTGCGCAGGTTGGTAACGAGACCCGCTCGAATAATTGGGAGTAACAAGATGAAAAAGTCTCTTCTGTCGGCGGTCGCGCTGACGGCTATGGTTGCCTTCAGCGGCAGCGCCTGGGCTGATGTTCTCGTTGGTGTCGCAGGCCCGCTGACTGGCCCGAATGCCGCTTTCGGCGCACAGCTCCAGAAAGGTGCTGAACAGGCTGCTGCAGATATCAACGCTGCCGGCGGTATCAATGGCGAACAGATCAAGGTTGTGCTCGGCGACGACGTTTCCGACGCCAAGCAGGGCGTTTCGGTCGCCAACAAGTTCGTTGCTGACGGTGTGAAGTTCGTTGTCGGTCACTTCAACTCGGGCGTGTCCATCCCGGCTTCGGAAGTCTACGCTGAAAACGGCATCCTGCAGGTAACGCCGGCCTCCACCAACCCGCAATTCACCGAGCGCGGTCTCTGGAACACGTTCCGTACCTGCGGCCGTGACGACCAGCAGGGTGCAGTTGCCGGCGCCTACCTCGCCGCCAACTTCAAGGACGCAAAGATCGCCGTCATTCACGACAAGACCCCCTATGGTCAGGGCCTTGCCGACGAAACCAAGAAGTCGATGAACGAAGCCGGCCTCACCGAAGCCCTCTATGAAGGCATCAACACCGGTGACAAAGACTTCTCGGCGCTGATCGCCAAGATGAAGGAAGCCGGCGTTTCGATCGTCTACTACGGCGGTCTGCACACCGAAGCTGGCCTGATCATGCGTCAGATGAAGGATCAGGGCCTCAAGGCAACCCTGATGTCGGGCGACGGTATCGTTTCGAACGAACTGGCCTCGATCGCCGGCGACGCCGTCGATGGCACGCTGATGACGTTCGCTCCGGATCCGCGCAAGAACCCGGCTGCCAAGGAACTCGTCGAGAAGTTCCGCACTGCCGGCTTCGAACCGGAAGCCTACACGCTCTACGCTTACGCCGCCCTCCAGGTCATCGCTGAAGCCGCAAAGGCGTCCGGCGGCAACGACCCGCAGGCCGTTGCTGAAGCCATCAAGGCAAAGGGTCCGTTCAAGACCGCAATCGGCGACCTCGGCTATGACGAAAAGGGCGACATCACGCGTCCGGACTACGTCATGTACACCTGGAAGAAGGGTGAAGACGGCAAGTACAGCTACTTCCAGAACGAGTAGTTCTGACTTCGGACTGCGTGTCCGACTGGTTTGGCCCGGCGAGCGATCGCCGGGCTTTTCTTTTTTGAAGATTGCGAGAGCGTCCCGCCTTCAAGCGGAATCGCTGGATGTGGAAGGATACTCGTAGCTCAAAGGCTAGGAGCGCCTTCCGCGTTCAGATGAGGCCCTGGCGCAGTGATTTCTATTTCAGCAGGGTGTCCCTGAGCGACGAGACCTCTGCACGCAGTCGCTCGAGATCGTCGGCGCCGAGCTTTGTTGCCTGAGTGAGGCCGCGCGGCACAGCGATCGCCTTCTGGCGCAGCGCCTTGCCCATGTCGGTCAATTGTACCCGGACCTGCCGTTCGTCCGCCTTGTCGCGCACGCGGTCGATATAGCCGGCCGCCTCCAGACGTTTCAGCATTGGGGTAAGCGTGCTCGATTCCAGAAAGAGCCGTTCGCCGAGGCTGCCGACCGTCTGGTCGTTCTTCTCCCACAAAAGCACCATCACCAGATATTGCGGGTAGGTGAGGTCGAGTTCTTCCAGCAGCGGCTTATAGATGCGCGTGAAGGCGTGGTTTGCGGAATAGACCGCGAAGCACAGGAAACTGTCCAGCGTCAGCATTGCATCGTCGTCTCTAGGTTCGGTGCCGGTCATCGCTTTCTCCCATCATGCCTTAAAATAAATCGTTCGCGATTTAATCGCAAGGCATTGACAGGCGTGCGAGCCACGATATAAAAGATTGTGCACGATCTAATCGACAGCGATATAAATCCAAATGCATCGTGAACGATTTAATCGCTAGATATTTATTGCAACGCGGCACGACCGCAGGGAAGAAGGAGCGTTTCCATGAGCAAGGCAGTCAGCAAGGCCGAAACCAGCAGCATTTCCCGTCGCGATGTCCTCTCGGTTGCCTTTGGCGCAGCGGCGACCGCGGCCGCCGTGTCGGCGGTCAACAGCCCCGCCAAGGCGGCGGATGCGACGGCGGCAAGCGGCAAGCAGGTTGGTGCCGGTTCGCAAGGTGGTGAAGTCTCCGGCAGCCGCATCATCACCCGCGATGGCGTCGAGATCTATTACAAGGACTGGGGTCCGAAGGATGGCCCGGTCGTCGTGCTCAGCCACGGCTGGCCGCTGTCGTCGGACA